>JAQICC010000086.1 GCA_027858735.1 Salinivirgaceae bacterium | reverse complement strand
CACTTAACTCGCATTATTCATCAAATTCCGTTATGATGAATTGAAATGCGGGTTACCCCGACATAGCCGAACCCAAATTTGAGCATCAAATTTGAATGTGAGACTTAGTCGCTGTCGGAAACAGCAATTATTCTCAAGAATAATTGGGGTTAAAAATTACAAGGTTTAGATAATGAAAAAGATATGTGCTTTTTGTCAAATTTTATGAATCAATCAGGATAAAATCATGTTTGTTAACATGGTTAGTTCTATCTTTAATTGGCACAATTGGTTACCTCCTAAAATGTTGTTTGTCATGTTCTAACCTGAACTATGCATAAATTTGGAAAAATATGCATAAAGGTCAGGATAGTCCCGACTTAAATGCAGTTAAACTTTTTTCAAAAGTTTTTACTAAATATTAGTCGCTGTCGGAGACAGGGATTATTCGTGAATAATCCGGGCTAATTGCTGTGTGAGTGTTGTTAAGATAATTTATAATTCTTTACTTGCGATATGTAAAAATATACATAACGCATGTATTTTTAATTAAGTGTGAATATGGTTGGAAACAAAATAACGGTATTCCGGGTTCTTTAGGTAGTTATTTATAATAATTCTAAATAATAATAAAATGGAAAATAATTTTTTTATAGTTCCACCGGCACAAAACGAAGTTGTATGTAATTATGCTCCTGGAACCAAAGAGCGATCAGAATTAGAAAATACTGTTGATTGTTTTAATAATTCAGTAGTTGAAATTCCTATGGTGATTGATGGAAAAGAGGTAAGAACAGAAAATCAGGTTGATATTGTACCACCCCATAACAGGCATCATAAAATAGGATTTTACCATAGGGGAGGAAAACAACATATTGAAAATGCTATTGATGCAGCTTTAAATGCGAAAGAAAAATGGGAAAACATGAGTTGGAAAAGTCGTGCTTCTATTTTTCTTAAAGCGGCAAATCTCATTGCCGGACCATATCGTTATCGTGTAAATGCTGCAACTATTGTTGGACAATCAAAAAACCCGTTTCAGTCAGAGATTGACGCTGTGGCAGAATTAATTGATTTTTTTAGATTTAATGTACGCTACATGACTGAGATAATGGAGCAGCAGCCAGAGTCGAATGCGCTAGTATGGAATAGGATTGAGCAACGACCTCTGGAAGGCTTTGTTTTGGCAATATCGCCATTTAATTTTACATCAATTGGGGGTAATCTACCAACTGCTCCGGCAATGATGGGGAATACGGTAGTTTGGAAGCCAGCCGAAAAACAAATTTACTCAGCAAATCTTATTATGGAGATATTAAAAGAGGCTGGGTTGCCTGATGGGGTTATTAATATGGTATTTGTGTCGGGGCGTGATACCTCAGATGTTTGTTTTTCGCATAAAGATTTTGCTGGAGTACATTTTACGGGTTCTACACGAGTATTTCAAGATATTTGGAAAACTATAGGGGAGAATATTTATAAATATAAATCGTACCCACGAATTGTTGGTGAAACCGGAGGAAAAAACTTTGTAGTTATGCACAAATCAGCCCGACCAAGTCAAGTGGCTACGGCAATTACACGTGGAAGCTTTGAATTTCAAGGACAAAAGTGTTCGGCTGCATCAAGAGTTTATATTCCAAAATCGGAATGGAAGGTAATACATAAAGAAATAAAATGTGATTTGGGCGCTATGAAAATGGGAGCACCCGATGACTTTGGTAATTTTATTAATGCGGTAATAGATGAAAAGTCTTTTGATAATATTGCAGGCTATATTGAAAGGGCTAAATCCTCTAGTGAATGCGAAATTTTATTTGGTGGAAATTGCGATAAGACTGTAGGGTTTTTTATTGAGCCAACAGTTATTTTAACTACCGATCCGCATTACGAAACAATGGAGCAAGAGATATTCGGTCCAGTTGTTACTATTTATTTATATGATGAAAACAAATTTGAAGATACTCTGATGCTTGTAAATGATACTTCAACATATGGTTTAACAGGTGCTATTTTTTCACAAGATAGAGAAGCAATTGATTTAGCTGCAATAATTTTAAAGCACGCGGCTGGTAATTTTTATATAAATGATAAACCTACTGGAGCTGTAGTAGGTCAGCAGCCTTTTGGTGGATCGCGTGGTAGTGGCACAAATGATAAAGCTGGATCGGCTATAAATTTAATGCGCTGGGTTTCCCCTCGAACTATAAAAGAGAATTTCTTACCTGATAATAGTTTTAAATATCCATTTTTAGGGGAATGATTTTATTGGCTCTAGTGTCAAGTTAAGTGCAAACTAACGGGTAAAAAAACCTACTAAGGATCTTTCCGAAGCAAGTTCGGAACGACCTGTTCCGCATTTATTTCGGAAGGCTTCCCAGAAGAGAATACAGAAGCCTAAGCGTGAAATATCTTCTCTAAAAATGGGAGATCGCAAGGATTGGGGCTTTTGGAGGTGAAAAAGATACAGGAGGTGGTCGAGAGTCAGGTTATGATAGTTGGAAAGTTTACATGAGAAGGCAAATAAATACCATAAATTATGGTGCTGAATTGTCTTTGGCTCAAGGTGTTGAATTTGGTGCATAGGCGAATAAATAGTGTCTTAAAACACGTGTTTTTTATCATAAACATTTTATTGTAAAATAAGCAGGTATTTATTAACTTTGTTATCAACCTAAGCAAAACTTAAAACCAATGGACATTGAAATAAAGAAAATTTCAACAACTGAATTTCGAAAAATGGGTATTAATAACTGGCCCATATGGGAAAAAGAGGTCTCGGCTTTTGATTGGAATTACGACGAAGTTGAACAGTTTTATTTACTTCAAGGCAAAGTGAAAATTAAAACTGATGAGAAAGAATATGAAGTGCTTCCTGGTGATTTTGTTACTTGCCCTAAAGGATTAGATTGCAATTGGGAAATTGAGGAGTACGTCAAAAAACATTATCATTTTATAGCGGAATAAACCTTTTTAAAAGAGAAGAAATAAAAAAATCCGGTAACCAGCCGGTTTTTTTATTTACGCTAAACTCCTAGTGTAAGGGTAGGAATGCCTCTGAATAAGAAAGGAAAATAGGGTAACAGAGGACTTTTTGTTTTATATTAAGATCAGGCCCATTCCTTTTGCAAGTTGTGAGCGCTGATCCCAAAATATATTTTCTAGTTATAAACACTTTCACCGTGTTCGTAAAGGTCAAGACCTTCTTCTTCAATTATTTTTTCAACTCTTAAACCATTCGTTGCTTTAAGTATTTTGAATAGAATGAAACCTGTACCGAATGCCCATGCAGCGATTGCGAATACGCCAATGGCTTGAATTCCAAGTTGAGCAAATCCACCACCGTAGAATACACCACCTTCAGTTGCAAAGAAACCTACTAATAATGTTCCTAAGGCACCACAAACACCATGTACTGAAATTGCACCTACAGGATCGTCAATTTTAAGTTTTTGATCGATGAATTCAACTGCAAATACCAATACAACACCAGCAATCATACCAATCAATAATGCTGCTCCAGGACTTACAGCGGCACAACCAGCTGTAATAGCTACTAAACCTGCTAATGCACCATTCAATGAAAGTGAAAGGGTAGGGCGTTTGTAACGTATCCATGCTGTAAACATTGCCGCTATAGCACCACCTGCTGCGGATAAGTTTGTTGTTAGTACGATTTTGGCAATTGCGCTGGTACTGTCACCAGTTGCTGCTAACTCCGATCCGGCATTAAAACCAAACCAACCAAACCATAATATAAATACACCCAGTGCACCAAAGGCAATGTTATGTCCTAATATAGGCTTAGCTTTTCCATCTTTATATTTGCCAATACGTGGTCCTACAATCATGGCACCAGCTAATCCAACCCAAGCACCTACTGAGTGTACAATAGTTGATCCTGCAAAGTCGATAAAACCAAGTTCGCTTAACCAGCCGCCTCCCCAAGTCCAGTGACCTGATACCGGATAGATGATTAATGTAATTACAACACTAAATATTAAATATGCGCTAAATTTAGTTCTTTCAGCCATGGCTCCCGATACAATTGTGGCAGCTGTTGCGGCAAAAACTGTTTGGAACATAAGGTCGGTAAAATCTGAGTATCCAGCTCCGTACCCATCTTCAAGAGGATTAAATGCAAATAAGCTAAAATCTCCAAACCATGCATTACCTGCACCGTACATAAATGAATAACCAATTAACCAATAGATAACTGCACCAAATGAAAAGTCAATTAAGTTTTTCATTAAAATGTTTGCGGTGTTTTTTGAGCGGGTAAAACCGGCTTCAACTAAGGCGAAACCTGGTTGCATAAACATTACTAAGAATGTAGCTAAAAGCAACCATATGTTATTTATCGATATATCTAGTCCTACTGCAGCTTCTGCAATTTCTGGAACTATTGCTAATGTTTCTTCCATGTTATAATTTTTTGTTGATTTTTAACTATGCATCATGATCACCATAAACAGACTTGTCGCCCTGTTCTCCAGTGCGTATTCTGTAACCATCACTTATTTCAGATATAAAAATACGACCGTCTCCTATTTCACCCGTTTTGGCTGATTCCAATATGGCTTTAATGGCAGGATCAACATATTTTTCACGACAAATAAAAGTTATCATCATGCGCTCAATTGCACTAGTGTCATATTTTATGCCTCTATAAACTCTTTTTTGTGTCGCTTTACCTACTCCGCGAACTTCCCAAAAAGTTATAAACTCAATGCCTACTGCATTTAAGGCTTCTTTAACCTCGTCGAATTTGGTTTTGCGAACCATTGCTTCTACTTTTTTCATACGTATAAATTTTTGTTATTAATGTTACGTATGGAACATCCGGACACTATATTGCTTATTTAGAGCATTTAAGGTGTGGATGTTTCATAAGCTAAATATTTGTGATTTTAATCGTGCAGCTTATAAAAGATAATAATACCTGTTTATCTTATAATTATATTGATTTCACGATTGAATGATTATTGATGTTTGAATTAAAAACTAACCTTTAAGTATTGTATTTTTAAGAAGCTGTTTAAGTTTTGTTTTTAGAATTTATTATAGATGTATTTTATGTCAGATTGAGGCGTTTTTGAGACACATAGCATAGCTATGGGATGAAAAAATAACGATAATATGGCAAAAAAGACGCATAATAAAACTGAAGGATAAAATTTAAACAGCTTCTAAGTAGTAGTTTGAATTTTACTATACTTATAAGGTTAGTTTTAAGTATTTATGATTAGAATGACATTCCAACAACGATGTTAAAGTCTTTTGCTTCTGGATTCCAAATAGCTTGACCAAATACAGGTAATGAGAAGCTGTCAGTAATTTTTATTTCCTTTGAAGTTGATATACCTATGTTACACAATCCAAATTTGTCATCTTTCCAGAAGTCTTCTGCTGTACCATCATCTTTAGTCCCTGTACCTGCAACTGTATGCCATCCGTCACCACCACCTACAAATAGGTCAAACGCTCCAAACGAGTATCCAGCTTCAAAGTATAAATCGCCACCTTTGGCTCCAGCACCGTTGGCTGAGTTGTTTAAGATGTAGTTGCCGCTTAGATAGAAATCGCTAATCTCATACCCTAGGTTAATTTCTAATGCGTGGCTAGAAATTGTATCTCCAAATTCTGAATAATCTGATCCAGGATAATAGTAATCAGTTACCCCAAGACTTAGTCCAAAATCGAAAGAATACGCTGCATAAAGGTCTGCCTCCGCAAATAAGCCTGAATAATCATATGATCCCCATGTACCTAAAGCAAGTCCTCCTGTTGTAAACTCAATTGTAGGTTGGAATGATGCTCCTGCGAAACGAGTACCTCGCCATACATAACCAGATACCATATCTGCACTAACTGAAACTGGTGATGATGTTTCTTCAGCTTCTTCTTGCGCGAATAAATTCGAAGAAGGTATTAAACAGGTGATTGCTAACACTGCTAAAATAAATTTTCTTGCTGTTTTCATAATAAATCGTTTTTAATTATTAATGTTGATGGTATAAAAGTATAAATAAAAATTAAAACCCCCTAAAAAAATGGGGTAAAAAACATAAAAAGAGTAAAAAACAACATAAAGGAGGTAAAAAAAGGGGCGTCAAGTGTAAAAAGAAACAAAATTATAGCAAAAGGGGGTAAAAAGTAAAATTCTCGTAATTTTTACTGAAAAAATCAGAAAAAGTAGAGGATATGTAACAAAAAATAAAAATAATTGCAAGAGGGTGGTAAAAATTGGGGGCGGTGAGGTAATAAAAAAACCATCACGAATTAACGCAATGGTTTTACTCTGTATAAATATATGGACTTATTTTATAGAAGCGGAGTTATAGTTTCTATTAATTGGGGTAAAGCCATATCAATGCTTTGCAAATACTCTTTTGTTGGAACGCCATTATTATTCCAACCTCGTCTTTTGTAAACAGCATCTAAAAGCTTTTCATATTGACCTTCGCGGTGTTCTCTTAGTATAGCTTTTTTTTCATCGGTTGATTTTTTATTTATTTCTATACCTAAATCAAGTAGTTGTTTATCGTAACGTTCTTGTCTCGATTTATATTCTTCATTTGTAACAGGGCCTGCAGCTCGGTAGGGTTGAGCATCGTATTTTCGAATTCCGTAACCTCTTCTAATATTAAAGATACGTTGGTAATTGTAAACCCGTTCCGATTGTTTAATCATTTCATGCTTATCAATTTTTAGTCCGGTTACTGCATTAAATATGGTTATGTAATTATCAACATGTTCCGGAATTTTTGCTGGTTCATCTGTTTCTGCATTGTTTTCAGGTTCAACATCGTTCCAGGGTAATTTGCATAAACCATTTAGCCCAAACCAAGTACGAAACATTGGAAAGTAGTGTAAGGCTTCGGCTTTATTTTCGAATGATGGTATTTGGTTGTTTACCATATCCATAAATATTAGCCAGGCTTCGTCGTGTTGTGGTCCTTTGTTGGTCATTGCAAATCCACCTTGTTGTGCTAACGATTCTTTTGATACGTATTCAGAATATTCGAGGTTTTTGTTAACCATTCCTATGTCATCTAAAAAGGCCTGCTCTCCCCATCCATTTTTAACAAATAGCTTTTTCATTTGAGCAATGCCTAGCCCAACAGTATTTCCAAAACCTTCGCCTCGAGCTAGTTGGTGCATAGCTTCAATTGCAGCTTCTTTATTTCCAAAGTTTAATTCAAGACCGCCGGTTCTTTCCTTATTCAAAATGCCATTTTCGTAACATTCCATGGTGAATGCCATTAGGGTACCCCAAGTAATGGTGCATATGCCATAGGTATCACAATAAAAATTAGCTTCAATAATATAGTCGGGGTCAAATATTCCACAATTTGAGCCTAGACCTGCGGCATTTTCATATTCCGGTCCGTCAACAATAACTTCCTGACCTTTGTATGGTCCGGTTTGTAGTTTGTAATGATCAATACCTTTTGCACAGCTCATGTTGCACCCAAGCCAGCAACCATCAGGCACACCTTGGGTAAACCTTTTTTTCCACTCAAAGGAATTAATATTGTTAATATCTTTATGGGCGCCAAATTTGTAGTTGTGGGTTGGTAGTAAATCGTAGTCATTCATTATTTCCATTAAATGAGCTGTTCCTACCTGAGTCATTTGGCATTGGGAATCGTCAAGCTCTTTCATTTCTTTGTTGAAGCGTTTACCACGCTCCATTATTGCAGGTAGATCAACAACATTGTTGCGATTACCACTTACGTTTTTAACTTTAGTAACTAAAGCTTTTATCTTCTTATCACGAAAAACAGATCCAATACCACCACGGCCTGCTTGCTTTAGTCGAACTTCTTTACGTTTTTTATCATAGAAACTGAAATTCAACATTCCAATTAAAGAATTATCGGCTGCTTTACCTGCCGATACTACCGATACATTAAGCTGTTTACCTTCAGCGGCGTACATTTCCGTTAGCTGTGCTGCCAATAAATGACTATCGGTATCTTCTAGCGGTGCTTCTTCAATTCTAATGGTTTCTGTTGTTTCGTCTATTACAATGATTACATCGTTTTTAGCTTTGCCTTGAATTTCTATGGCATCAAATCCGCAAAATTTAAGAAATGGGCCAAAGAAACCTCCCACATTGCTATCCATAACAAAGTCGGTTGGAGATATTGATACGACCAATGATTTTCCAGTACCTGAATATTGTGTAATACCAGCTACTGGTCCTGGTGATATTATAATTTCATTTTCGGGGTCGTTCCATTTGGTATTAGGTTTAGTGCCTTCCCAAAGTAGTTTTAATCCAAAGCCTTTGCCGCCAACAAACTTATCTTTCATTAACTGGCTTACGGGTTTTTCTTCAATGCTATTTTTATCTAAGTTTACATAGAGGGTGCGGTTATTGTATCCCTTTTCAATAGGTTGCCATGTATACTTTTGTTCCTTAAGTAATTTGTGAGCTTGTTTAATGGTTTCAATATTCATTATTTATCCTCCCTTGTTTAGCTTTTTTACACGTTTACATATATAATATATGGAATCCTCATTAATGGAATTAACAAATTTAATAAATACCTAAGTTTAATTCATGAAATTTGTCATTATGAAAATAGATGCAACTCGGTTGTTGTTAGATATTTACAACTTACTCATCCGGTTTACTTGAAGAAAGTTGAGAAGTTGCTGTAAATGAGCTGAATACGAATCTTGATTATACTGGGGCGAAGTTTAAATTGAAAATATGTTTAATAATAGCTTTGTGAGTTATTTGTATTTTAAAGTTTTGCAAGTCAATATCTGAAAGTCTACTACCTTATCATATTTATCTAAAATTTATGCGTACTGAATGGTTTGGGTGTACGACAAATTTCCCTTTTTTTACCCCTAGATCCCCTAAAGGGGACTTCGAAAAATTTGTCGTGCACCCAATGGTTTCGTTATTATTATGTATTTTTGAATTAAGTATAAATTTAGTAGAGAATGACTTTTGAGGAGATAAAAGACAAACTTTCACACTTTAAAATAGGAATTGCAGGAGCTGGCGGATTAGGATCGAATTGTGCAGCTTCATTAATTAGGGCGGGTGTTAAAAAATTGGTAATTGCTGATTTTGATGTGGTGTGTGAGTCAAACTTGAACAGGCAATTCTATTTTGCCGATCAGATAGGAGTTTTGAAGGTGAAGGCGCTTAATGATAATTTGTTAAGGATTTATTCAAATTTGGATATAGATTTTCGTGTTCTTAAAATTACCCATGAGAATGTCAAAGAGTTATTTCAAAATTGTGATGTTATTGTGGAAGCTTTTGATGACAAGCATGAAAAACAGATGTTAATTGAATCGGTAATTAAATATCTGCCAAATATTCCGCTGGTTATTGGTTCAGGGATGGCAGGTTGGGGCGATAATAACTCTATTGTTACCGAAAAATTTGATAATTTATTTGCGTGTGGTGATAAAGTAAGTGAGATTAATGAAGATTTACCACCTATAGGACCAAGAGTGGGAATTGTAGCAAATATGCAAGCGAATCAAGTTTTAGAAATTCTTTTAGGTAAAATGTAAGTGAGATGAAAATAGTTTTGAATAATAGAGATGAAGAAATTAATGCCGAGGTAGTAACCATTAAAGAATTGCTAGAGATTAAAAATTTCACATTTCGGATGTTAGTTGTAAAGGTTAATGGTGTTTTAGTAAAAAAAGATAGATACGAGCATGTTTATGTTACTGAAGGAGACAATGTTATTGTTTTGCATTTGGTAAGTGGTGGTTAGTGTGAATAACTTTTATATAAAATAAGTGCTTTTGATTATGACTTTTAGGGTAGAGCTTATACTTTTGATTAAATTTTTAATTGAATGACAGCTAAACGATTTTGGAATATTACTTTTCCTATTTTAAGAAATAAATTTGTACTTACGATACTAGTTTTTGGAGTATGGATTGTGTTCTTTGATCAGAATAATCTGTTCGATCGTTTTTCCGATATGAATAAGTTAAAGCAGCTCGAAAAGGAAAAGGAATATTATCAAACCAAAATAAAAGATGACCAGCAACGCATTTTAGAGCTTACTTCAGATAAAGATGACCTCGAAAAATTCGCACGGGAAAAATACCTTATGAAAAAAAACAACGAAGATGTATTTCTTGTAGTTGAGGAAGATTAATCTTCCTTATCCCTTTAATTTAGTTTAATTCTCGTTTTCTCATTAGCTCCAATAAATCTCTTGGGTTTAACTCCGAAACTATAATGTTTTCAAAACTTAGAAATGTAACAACAGCTTTTTGTAATGAGATTCGCCTACTTGAAGAGTGAACAAAATTTAGGTATTTGATAATTTTTAATGCATCGAACCAATTAAAGAAACGTTGGTTAAAGGTTTTTAGGTTGGTACTATTCGTGTTTATTTCCAATATACGTAGAGCAAACTCATCAACTGATATGAAATTTTGAAGGGTAGGATGTAAGCTTTGGTGAAACTGTTCCAGTTCATTTTTTTTGCAATTAAACAAGGAGTTAATACTGCTAAAGAATACTTTTATGTGTTCGAAAAATTCAGGTTGATAGCTTAAAAAATTACCTTCTTCAATAATTTTTTTTAATGCAGGACCGGTGCCAAACGGAACTCTATCTGATATTCGAGATGAAGGATAAACAGTAACCTGATTTAATTCTTGGATGCCACCAAGAGGAAAAATTTTATGTAAAAAGTAAAAATCTTCACCCGCCTGTTTGCGGTTCATGCCACCTTGCTTTACATACGCCTCGGCTTTTACAGCAAAGCATGAACCAATGGTATGGTAAGCATATGGGAAGCCAGTATATTTGAGAGCCTGTTTAAAGTAGCGAAGGTAAAGTTCGTAAAGTATAATGGCATTTAAATTTTCTTCCGATAATGAATCATCTCTATTGTGTTCAAAATTAAAAGTGAAGCAATTTAACTTTTTGTTTTGGTAAAAAGCCTTTTGAATTTCAGTTAAGTAATTTTGTGAAACAAGAGTGTCGGCATCTAATGAAGCAATAATCCCAGCTTCATTTTCAATAGCATTGAATCTTCGAATTGTTTCGTCCATTGCTATTTTGCGAGCTAAACCAGCTCCTGCGTGCTTCTCTGGAAGATCGTCCTTAAATATGCAATGGAATCGTAAATGCGATGTTGAATTACTTGATATCCATTTGTTTACTTCTATAAATGTTTTATTATTTTGTTCAACTATATTCGGTTCAGCTACTTCAGAATGGTTTATAAGAATTAAAACTTCTATTGGGAAGGGAGCTGGTGAGCAGTTTGTTAGTGAATTAAGGGTGTGTAATATATTGGGTTCGTTATATGCCGGAATTATTACTGCAAGCTGCAAGTCATTGTGTGGCTCATCTTTAATGAGATTGCTGTCGTAATTTTGCTTGTTTAAATAATCTTCGAAACGTTTACTCATATTCAAATATGCCGTTCTCTGAATAAGGAACGGCATTTTTGTATGTGTTTAGAAAAACCTATTCTTCCTTTGTGTATCTTGTGTTCAAGCCGCTTAATATAACCTTAGTAATGTCAAGCTGCTCCGATCCGTAAAGGATATTTGAAGTTAGAGAGTGGCCTAGAATAACTTGAAAAACTTCAGGTGTGTTGTACACTTTAATATAATTTGAAATACTATCAAAAAGCTGAGCGTTCATTTTTTGCTGCTCAAGTCCTAATTGGTTGGTGTAATCGTACTCCAATTTTTGAATTTCTTGCTGACGCATCATTAGTTGCTGTTGAGCTTCCTCAGCTCTTTGTTGTGTTAAGAAAATACCTCGCTGAACTTTATCTTGAAAAATCTGAGCTTCTTTTTCAAATTCCTTAGCATCTTTTTCAAGATTGGCTTTCATGTTGGTTTGTTTTTGTGTTAAAACATCGTTCAATTCCTTTGCAAACGTGTAATTTAAAAGTATTGAGTCGATATTTACATAAGCAATTTTAAGTTCAGAACTATTAACACTGCTATCATTTGCAGCAGCAGAGCTCTTTGCATTATTACTTCCTGAGTTAAAATGCAAAATATAAAGTAATCCTAATCCAATAAATAGAACTACATTAAGTACAATCGAAATATTTTTCATCTGTGTAAATTTATGCCCAGCTAATTATTATATGTTAGCCTAGGGGCTGTTTTTATAATTTTAAAATTTGCGTACCAAAAGTAGGATAAAAGATGAACTCTCAAAAATTAATTTTAATGAAAAATGATAGGATTTGACATTCGATGGATTAATTGCAATTTTCGCATTCTTCGTTGTGCCAGTATAAATTATTTGATTCAATGTATGCAACTAATTCAGGTGAAAGATAGGTATTTCGTTTAGAGGAATCATTTTTTAGCTGATCTGCATTACATGGAATAATATCATCAATAAATATACAATTCATAGTTTCAGTAATCAGCTGTTTTTCAACCTCACTTCTTTTTATTTTGCACCCCACTATAAATGTAACATCGCGCGATTTGAATGCTTTGGCACACTTCTGAAGCGAGTCGCAACCAACAAGTACAAAGATGTCTTTGTGCCTTCTTTTTAATAAATAGAATATATCATCAATAAATATTTTAGACTCCACCCCATCACAAACATCAGGGGAAAGTACCAGAATATCAAAATCACCTGAGGTCTCTAATATTAAATCCATAATTCGCATTCGATGCTGTAATTCTTCTACACCTAGCTTATCTTCTTGCAATAGGGGGCATATAATAATATGATCGAGATTTTGAATTGAAGCGGCCTTTTTTATAAAATCGAGGTGACCAAAATGAGGAGGATTGAAAGAGCCACCAAAAAAACCAATTTTTTTCCCAGGTACTTCAAGTAATTGTTCAATATTTTTTAAAACCTTCATTAAAATCTGTTTTAGTTCTTCTAAATTAATTAAAATTCAGCAAGAAAATTATACTAATGCATGCTAATTTTTCAATAAATGAACAAAAATGATACTTCTTAGTAAACATGAAAGGCTTGGTAGTCTAAAAGAATACTCCCAAATCATTTTAGTTTATTTAATGGAGTATTCTTTTAGCCTGAACTATGCATAAATTTGGAAAAATATGCATAAAGGTCAGGATAGTCCCGACTTAAATGCAGTTAAACTTTTTTCAAAAGTTTTTACTAAATCTTAGTCGCTGTCGGAGACA
>JAQICC010000060.1 GCA_027858735.1 Salinivirgaceae bacterium | reverse complement strand
TAAAATAATCTATGCAGCTTTTTTCATCTTGAAACCGTTCGCTGAAATCAAATAAATTCATAATTGTTTTTCAACAAAGATATAAATTTTACTTGGGTATAATTGCGGATAGTCATTTTTTTTTATTAAAAGCTCCTTTCAAGCTATTAATTAAAGTCTTCTAATACTTGCTTAATTAATACATCGTGAAATTTATCTTTCTCATCATTATAGGGCAACCAATGGGCTGAATTTTCAAAGGTGATAAATTCCTTCTTTGGTGCTTTTATTAAGTCAATATAACTCTTTGATTCGCTATAAACCGTTTGATAATCATGTACTCCATGTAAAATATAAATAGGCACTTTAACCTCCTTAACCATATCAACCAACTGTTCATCTAATAGTTGGTTCCAAAGTAACATTTGGGTGAATGTTAAGCCCTTCATATAATTTAGCTTAGCACTCATTTTATACTCTCGAAAGGTGAACAAGGGCTTAATAAAAATATCAAGAAGATATTTTGCCGATTTTCCATATACTGCTCCTCCATATTCAGTTATCCACCTGCCCTTTATTTGCATTGCCGTAGCCGGATCGTTGAATTCGCCATTAACAGGAGAACCAATAGCTTCCAAAGCTTCAATTGCTTTAGTATTGTTTTCCTGTTTGGCATTTGAATACACAAATTCATAGCTCATATCTTCACTTTTTCTTTGATCCGAAACCTGTCCAATTCCAATATAAGCATGATATTCATCAGGGTACTTATAAATTGTACGCATTCCTAAGTAAGATCCCCATGAGTGTCCTAGCAGAAATATTTTATTCTTCCCAAATCGTTCTTTCAAGTATTTTGTTACTTCATAGGTATCATCTACAAATTGTTTAATGGTCATTGATTCTGCCGGAATATCACTCGAATAAGAAGCCCCCGCACCACGTTGATCCCAGTTTACAACAATATAATAATCTTCTAATATTTTATTAATGGGTA
The DNA here is from genome assembly GCA_027858735.1 of Salinivirgaceae bacterium. Lineage (GTDB taxonomy): Bacteria > Bacteroidota > Bacteroidia > Bacteroidales > SZUA-534 > GH45. Next base: position 16,788 of record JAQICC010000060.1, on the reverse strand, counting down.
AATTCATGTGAGCCTGAGGACTACCGGGCCCTCCATGAAGCATTAATAACACTGGATTATCAACACTCTTGCCACGAATAATTAAAAACTGCTCAAGTCCATTTATTTCAACATATTTAACTTCGGCCACGCTGCCTTTTACAATTTCGCCGTTAACATCAGTAATGGGCTCAGTTTTACCCGGACTTACGGCGCGAAACCATATAAGTACAACAAGTACCAGTGTTGCAAAAACCATAAGAAACCAAAAGCCAATTCTCTTAATTATTTTTAATGCTTTTTTCATAATACTCTGATTTTTAATACAAATCGCACATATTCGATCAATGTTTTTATATACATGGGAAATACCTAAAAGAAAGAGGTATTAACTACGAATTTAGTGGAAAAACTTATAAATAGCACATTTTTATCAATGGGATATAGTCGACAGTCTGCAGTTCTCAGTCAGTAAATTGACAGAAGACTGAAAACTGTTGACCTGAAAATCTAAATATGTACATCTTATAAAAAACATCCACTAAATTGGTAGTTGAACCAAAAAAGCTAAGGTTTTAACAACTTCCAGATATTATGATTTTACATTTAAGTTTTTCAGCAAGTCGCGAATTTCGCGAAGCAGCAAAACTGATTCGTTATCATGCTTTACCGTTTGCGCCCCTCCGGCCCTATCTTCTTTAATAATTTTGGTTCGCTGGTCTAAAACTTTTGCTTTGAATTCTAATGCATCAATAATTCCAACCAAGCGCATATCGCTAATGCCTGGTTTATTACTTTGAGCTGCAGTTTCAATTTTAAGTATTCGCAAATCAAGCAAACTTAAAAGCGGATTCTGAATAAAAGTTAGATCTTGAATATTTTCTAAAGGTATAGTCTTCTCTTTTTTAAAAAGTACACCTTTTGCAAACTCTAAATGGCGTTCGGTTAATTGGCATCTCAAACTTTTATAAAACTTACTACTAATGAATTGCCCTAATCCGAAAAACCAGACTAAAAGCAAGGGAATACCTACTACAGACAGCGAAACAAAAAAAGCAACCGATAATAAAATATAGGTTTTAATGTTAGGGTTAAATTCGGCCTTTTCAATAATTTGTGGGTCTAATTTCATAGATCTTTAATTTTGGTTACATGCTGAGACCTTCCACCGTAAGTGCAAGAAGCATCATTTTTGATTTTATATTTTTGTAGACAAGGGCTAATTAATACTTTCTTTTACCCCGATATGTTCCTTTATAGGCATGCGTTCAATAGATAAATTTAAATACATTGCGTTCTTAAAAATTGAGTTTCACGAATAAAATTACAAAATTCAATTTGCTTCTAAAGCATTCAGCAACGTTAAATCGTAGAAATAAATATCATTATAAAATATTACTTCCGAGGATTTCAGATCACCCCAACAAGTTAAATATACAATAGATAGGGGGATTTTATGATTTAAATATACCTTTTCAGGATAGCCTTTTTTTAAATAATATGAAATTGAGCTTTTATGATTATTTATAGTATATAATAAAATATTGGCTAATTCCATTGCATTCTGCACTCTTACACAACCGTGACTGTACGCCCGGTAATCTTTCTTAAACAAATACTTATTTGGAGTATCATGCAAATAAATAGAATACGAATTTGGAAACATAAACTTCACCTTCCCTAAGGCATTTCCCGATCCTGTTCGTTGATAAATTTTATAGGGGAAATTATCCTCATTATACTGATTAAAATCAATATCGTTAGAACTTTGCTCAACGCCATTTAAGCCAATAAACATATTTCTATGCTTTAAAAAATTAGAATCGGTTTTTAATTTAGGCAACATTTTTTCGGTTGCAATAGAATTGGGAACTGTCCAGCATGGATTGAATACCAAATAATTAATTTCAGATTGAAATATGGGAGTTTTGTTTTTAGTTTTTCCAACGATCAACTTCGTTTCAAACAATAGAGTAGTATCGGTATATAATTGAAGTTTAGCTGATGGTATATTAACTAAAATTCCTTTAGTATCAATTGAATCGGGTAGCCACCGCAAACGCTCCAAATTCGTTTTTAAAGCAATTAAATACCTTTTCTCAGTCCAGTTTAATACTTTGTATGTTTCCTTACCTGGAATACCATCGGGCGTTAATCCGTGCTTTAATTGAAAAGTTTTTATAGCTTTTTCTAATGCCGTATTAAACACCATTGACATACTATCATGAAAAAAACCTTTTTTAAATAATTCCTGTTTAAGTTCAAGCACATAGGTATTCAAATCTCCTTTCCGTAGCCGTTTTTCCGGATATTTTATTTCTCGGGATTTCACATCCTCTTTTTTCAAGAAATTCCTATACTCATGTTTTAACATGGTATATGCCACTTGTTTCGGTTGAAAAATATGTTCCAGTTCAAATACTTTTCCTTCTTTAATTTTTGCCAGTAAAACGGAGTCGATATTCTCGATTGTTCTATGTGGAAAATTCCAACTATCATGAAAATATTGAGGATTCAACTTGCCATACAACAAATGCGCGCTAAACTTTTTAATACCCATCATAAGCATCAAATCGAGTTCTGCGGCTAGTTTACTGTTTCCATTATCTGATTCCCAAATAGTGAATAAACCATCTATTTTTTCAATACCATAATCACGCTGATTTAATCCATGGTATTCTGCTAGTTTAATTAAGCTAATTGCTTCAATTATTAACTCGCGCTTGTTAAAAATAGCTTGATACTCGTTTTGTTTATAAATAGGCTCTAGCTCAACCAAATTTATGCTACTGGTCTTAGTTAAATAAAATTTCGTGTTATGAAAGCAGCTATCTATATATTGATCAACTTTGTAAAATGGGTATATCCCTCCTTCATCAACACTTATAAAATTCTTTAAAATATTATTTAATATTAGCTTTTGAGGATTATCATTTGCCTGTTGATTAGAAATATTATACCCTAAAACAGAAATAACTGCCCAAAAGCAAAACAATAACGTACTCATTAATATTACATTCATAAATTCCAATAAACATTGTAATCAAAAAATTTGATCAATACCTATTACAAGATAACAGTTTATTTTTAAGTATCTTTAAAGCTATTAAACTATGCATGCCAATTGACTATAAACTAAATTTTAAATGATTAGACACGTTGTTATTATAATTTTTCTATTTCTATGTTCACATGCATTCTCGCAAAATGAAACGTATGACTGGATTTTTTTAAAAGAGTCTGACAATATTTCTATTTATTATAGATCATCGGATACCCTACATTATGAGGAATTAAAATTCACTACAATATTCAAAACTACGCCTGCTGAAATGGTTTCAACCATTGGTAATATTGAAGAAATACCGGAATGGTCGTATTTATGTGTTGGCACCAAACTAATTAAAAAAGTTAGCCCTACAGAATGGTACTATTATTATATTACAGATACCCCTTGGCCCTTAGACGATAGAGATGTAGTACTTCAAATTAAAGTATCAAAAGACAGCATATCGGGAGTAACCAAAATTAATGCTAAAAACCGTAACGGTATGGTGGAGGAGAAAGAAGGTTTTGTAAGAATTCCAAAATTACGAAGCAGGTGGGAGTTTACCCCAATTGATAAAGACTATACACAGCTTGAGTTTTACTTTTCTTCCGATCCGGGTGGCATTATTCCTTTATGGTTAATGAATTCGGCAATAAGCTATGGTCCCATAAAAACCTTAACAAAGCTCAAAGAACGAGTTGAGAAATAAATGCAATGCTTCTTAAATCCGGTTACTTCGACTCCGCTCAGCAACCTAACTTTTCGACTCCGCTCAGCAACCTAAATTATCGACTCCGCTCAGCAACCTAACTTTTCGACTCCGCTCAGCAACCTTGATTTAGGTACATTCATTTCGACTTCACTCAATGAACGCCGTGAAACTTGTTCATCGAGTTAGTTGGAACTTTGACATTCCGTTAATGGAACCTGTAAAGTCCAATAAGCACAGTTAATGCTGTCCCTTAGATAGTGTTGAAGCCGTTCATTAAGCGGAGTCGTTCTTGTTCATTGAGCGGAGTCGAAATGAACTATCATTCTTACACCTTGCCAATTCGTGAACTCCATCAATATCTCCTCTTATCAAAGCTTCTTTTTTATTTCTGTTCCATCCCTGCACTTGCTTTTCACGATAAAATGCATCATCAATTCTATCAAATTCTTCGTAGTAAACCAATTCGATTGGAAGGTGCTTTTTTGTGTAATTTGCTCCTTCTCCATTTTGATGTTGTTGAATTCTTAATTCAAGGTACTTAGTGCTACCAGTATAATATGAACCATTGGCACACTTTAAAATATACATATAACCTTTCATTGGCACTATTATTTTGGTTAAATGCAATATAACGAATAATCCGTTTGGTTCGACTCCGCTCACCAACCTAAATTATCGACTCCGCAACCTAACTTTTCGACTCCGCTCAGCAACCTTGATTTAGGTACATTCATTTCGACTTCACTCAATGAACGCCGTGAAACTTGTTCATCGAGGTAGGTGGAACTTTGACATTCCGTTAATGGAACCTGTAAAGTCCAATAAGCACAGTTAATGCTGTCCCTTAGATAGTGTTGAAGCCGTTCATTAAGCGGAGTCGTTCTTGTTCATTGAGCGAAGTCGTTCTTGTTCATTGAGCGAAGTCGAAATGAAAAATCCCCATCCCGAATAAACGGAACAGGGATTTTGATATTTTTTTCAAGGCTTGACTAAAGTCAAACCTTGAATTATAAACTTATTTATTCTTCAGCAACTGAAAAATCCATAGCAGCCATACGTTGGTACGACTTATAACGCCATTTTGCATTCTCTTCAGCAACCGCAAATAATTCTTTAGCTTCCTCTGGGAATGCTTTCATTAGTGAAGTATAACGAACCTCACCCATTAAGAAGTTTTGGAAATTATCCCAGTTAGGCGCTTTCGAGTCTAATACAAATGGGTTCTTTCCTTGATCTTCTAATGTTGGGTTAAAGCGGTACATGTGCCAGTAACCTGACTCCACAGCTTTCTTCATTTCAGTTTGTGAACCACCCATACCACCGCGTAAACCGTGGTTAATACATGGAGCATAAGCAATAATCAATGAAGGGCCGTCATAAGCTTCAGCTTCTTTCAATGCTTTGAAATATTGTGCTTGGTTAGCACCCATAGAAACCTGAGCAACGTAAACATAACCATAACTCATGGCCATCATACCTAGGTCTTTCTTACGGATTTTCTTACCAGAAGCAGCAAATTTAGCAACAGCACCTACCGGAGTCGCTTTACTTGACTGACCCCCTGTATTTGAGTAAACCTCAGTATCCATTACCAATACATTTACATTTTCACCTGAAGCCAATACATGATCTAAACCACCGTATCCTATATCGTAAGCCCATCCGTCACCACCGAATATCCAGTTCGAACGTTTTGGCATCCAATCTTTAATTGCTAACAATTCTTTAGCAGCAGGAGCTTTATCTTTTTCAAGAGCAACAATTGCTTTTTCAGATGCAGCAACAGAAGCAGCAAGGTCTAATTTAACCTCATTCCACTCAGTTAATGCAGCGTTAGTGCCAGCACTTAAAGTAGATTTATTCTCTTCAGCTAAACGAGCAACACGTGCTTGCAATTTCTTTGCAGATATTGCCATACCCAAACCAAACTCAGCATTATCTTCAAATAACGAGTTGGCCCATGCTACACCTTTTCCGTTTTTGCCTTCGCAATAAGGAGTTGAAGGAGCAGAACCACCATAAATAGAAGAACAACCTGTTGCATTAGCCACCATCATGCTCTCACCATATAATTGAGTAATGGTTTTAATATAAGGAGTTTCACCACAACCAGCACAAGCACCAGAGAATTCAAATAAGGGCTGAGCAAACTGCGACGACTTCACATTAGTTGATGGAGCAGAAATTAGCTTGATAGAAACCTCATTAGCCATATAATCCCAACGTGGAATTTCAATTTCTTGTGAAGCAAGAGGCTTCATAACAAGAGCATTTGTTTTAGAAGGACAAACATCGGCACAGTTACCACAACCAGAACAATCTAATGTAGAAACCTGAATACGGAAACCTAAACCTTCATAACCTTTACCGTTAGCTTTCAAAGTAGTTGTATCGGCAGGTGCTCCTGCTAACTCTTTTTCGTCTAATAAGAATGGACGAATAGCAGCATGAGGACAAACATATGAACATTGGTTACATTGAATACAGTTTTCTGACTGCCATTCAGGTACATTAACTGCAATACCACGTTTTTCGTACTGTGAAGTACCTGCTGGGAAAGTACCATCTTCGCGACCTAAGAAAGCAGATACTGGAAGATCATCACCCGCCAAGTTGTTAATTGGGTCAACAACATTGGCAACAAACTCAGGTACGTTTGTTCTCTTACCTGAATCAGCTTTCACCTCAATGTTAGCCCATTCAGCAGGAACTTCAATTTTGATAACATCACTACCAGCATTAACTGCTGCATAGTTCATTTTTACAATCTCTTCCCCTTTTGAACCGAATGATTTTACAATCATTTTTTTCATTTGATCAACTGCTTTATCGTAAGGTATTACTTCAGCAATTTTAAAGAAAGCAGCCTGCATAATAGTATTGGTGCGGTTACCCAAACCAATTTCTTCAGCTAAAACAGTTGCGTTAATAATATACATGCTTATTTCATTGGCAGCAAGATATTTCTTAACTGAATCGGGTAAATGATTGGCAACTTCATCTTTATCCCAAATAGCATTTAATAAGAAAGTACCCCCTTTTTTAAGCCCTTTTAACATGTCGTATTTTCCTAAATAAGCAGGAACATGACATGCAACAAAGTCGGGTGTATTTACCAAATATGGACTCATAATTTTCTTGTCACCAAAACGAAGGTGAGAAGCGGTGAACCCACCTGATTTTTTTGAATCGTAAGCAAAATAAGCTTGACAATATTTATCGGTTGAATCTCCAATAATTTTAATGGTGTTTTTGTTAGCTCCTACGGTACCATCAGAACCTAAACCATAAAATTTAGCTTCGAAACGTCCTTCAGACTCTAAAGCAATTTCTGGTAATAATGGAAGAGAAGTAAAAGTAACATCGTCAACAATACCTAAAGTAAAACGGTTTTTAGGTTCCGCCATTTTAAGGTTGTCAAATACACTAATAATCATAGCTGGAGTGGTATCTTTAGAAGATAAACCATAACGTCCACCAACAATTAGAGGAGCATTTTCTTTACCATAGTAAAGGTCTCTTACGTCTAAGTACAATGGCTCACCATTTGCTCCTGGCTCTTTTGTACGGTCTAAAACAGCAATACGTTTTACCGATTTAGGCATGCTTTGTATAAAATGCTTAGCAGAGAAAGGACGGTATAAATGAACAACAATTACACCTGCTTTTTCGCCTTTTGCATTCAAACTGTCAACCACCTCGCGGATAGTTTCAGTAACTGAACCAATAGCAATAATTATGTTTTCAGCATCATCAGCACCATAATACATAAATGGCTTGTACTCACGACCTGTAATTTTTGTAATTTCAGACATGTAATCAGCAACCATATCAGGAATTGCATCATAAAATTTATTTGCAGCTTCACGTGACTGGAAGTAAATATCTGGATTTTGAGCTAAACCACGAGTTACAGGGTGGTTAGGGCTTAAAGCACCATCACGGAATGCTTGTAGCGCTTCCATGTCTACTAGTGGCTTCAAGGCATCTTCATCAATAACTTCAATTTTTTGAATTTCGTGAGAAGTACGGAACCCATCAAAGAAGTGCATAAATGGAACGCGACCTTTAATTGCTGCTAAGTGAGCAACACCAGCTAAATCCATAGCCTCTTGAACAGAACTTGAAGCTAACATAGCAAAACCTGTTTGACGTGCACTCATAACATCAGAGTGATCCCCAAAAATAGAAAGTGCCTGAGCTGCCAAACTACGAGCCGAAACATGGAAAACACAAGGAAGTAGTTCACCCGCAATTTTGTACATGTTTGGAATCATTAGCAATAATCCCTGAGATGCTGTATAAGTAGAAGTTAAAGCGCCACCCTGAAGTGATCCGTGAACCGTTCCGGACGCTCCACCTTCACTCTGCATTTCAACAACTTCAACAGTCTCACCAAAAATGTTTTTGCGACCGTAAGCCGCCCATTCGTCCACATTTTCTGCCATGTTCGACGATGGAGTGATTGGGTAAATAGCCGCTACTTCGCTAAACATATACGCAATATGCGAAGCTGCGTAGTTACCATCACACGTAACAAACTTTTTTTCTTTAGCCATTTTATTTTTTTTGTTTAATTTATATTAATTAGTTTGTAGCTTAAAGCATTACACTCCTTACCACTTTTTAATGTTACTAGTATAAAAATCCGAATAACCACAACGGAATTTTGTTTCCAATCCCTACTTCTTCCATATCGGCAGCCACAAAGGTATCTTCACTATTGTGTGTAATTCGCTTGTCACCTCCTATTTTAAAAGTAAACTCATTATTGACAAAAAACTCCCCACTTTTGCCATTACTTTCAACTGTATTGCCTTTATTTAGTTGGTTTAAGAAGAAAGTTTCATGCAATGCTCCAACACTTGGAGAATTTAATGATACCGTATTTAATAAATTCGGATTTTGAAGATAAACTCTATCGGGCTTTTTAGAATCTTCAGCCTCACCTTGGTAAACCATATTAATTAAACGCGCATTACGCAAATACTTAAAATAGTTCATTACTGTAGCTCGCGAAGTTTCAATTGAGCTGCTCAGCTGACTTACATTTGGAACATGAGGCATGTCCTCTGAAATCAAATACAATAGCTTTTTAAGTTTAGCCAAATATTTCATCTCCATTTGTTGCAAGTAAGGTATATCTATCTCGAGAGTTAGGTTTGCAACTTTTATAAGATGCTCTTTAAAGTTAGCTTTATCGGTAAAAAAAGGATAAAACCCATGTTCTAAATAGTCGCTAAAAAAGGCTAGTGGTTTAACTTTAAAAAGTATATCTTTTGCTATTTCAACATGGTATTTTAATAAATCATCAATAGAATACTTTGAAAACGAATTGTTGGTTTTAAAATTTAAATACTCTCTAAACGATAAACCTCTTAATTGATATGATGAAACCTTATTTTGTAAATGAATGTTATCTCCTTTTAGTCGCATTACAGGACTTCCGGTAAACACGACTTTTAATTCAGGATACTTATCGTAAATTTCACTCAAAGCCAATGACCAATCGGGATATTTAAATACCTGATCGAGAACTAATACTTTACCTCCGGTTTTACGAAACTCATCGGCAAAACTTACTAGAGAATATTTTGAGAAATAGAAGTTATTAAGATTTACATAAAGGCATGATTTATCGTTGCCAAAATTTGTTTTAATATAGTCTAGTAAAAAAATTGTTTTGCCAATTCCGCGCGTACCTTTAATGCCAATTAAACGGTTTTGCCAATTAATTTCATTCCCTAATTCCCTGTGAATAGGTGAACTAACTGACTCTAATAACTCGAAATGTGTCTTATAAAATCGTTCCATACGTAAAATTGCCATGCAAACTTAGCAAATTCACCTATATTTCTGCAACTTTCACATTACAAAACGACCAATAAGAGTGCTATTTATAATGATTTTAGATAATGTTCTCTGTTTTTTCTGAATAATTGTGTAAAAAATCAGTATTAATGGTAGCTACAGCATTTCTTTCAAAAAAAAGCAGTTATATACAATTAACTTACAATAAATTTAATAAAACCACGACTCCAATTATTGCATGTATTTGCTTAATGCATTTAATAAATCTTCTGGCAGTGTTGGTTTTATTAAATACTCGTCAAATCCGGCTTGTTGCAACTCTAATTTATCTTGTGCACGTGCATAGGCTGTTTGCGCAATAATTACCTGATTTGGGTAAATATTCTTGATTTCAATAGTAGCATCAAACCCATTCATTACAGGCATTTTAATGTCCATTAATACTGCATCAAAAGTTTCGCCTGCTTTAAATAACTCTAAAGCCAAGCTGCCATTTGTAACCCATACTATTTTAATCTCCGACATTTTTAAAGCACTTTCCAAATACAAATAGTTGGTTTCCTCATCTTCAACTATAAGCACCCTTTTATTTCGCCAATTATCCATGTTTATATACTTTTTATTATTTGTAACGGCTTCTATATTAACAACAAAACTATCAGGTAGTAGAAAGGTAAACCTCGATCCTCTTCCTAATTCCGACTCAACCTTTAGCATTCCACCCAATTTTTGAGCTATTTTTTGTGATATAGCAAGTCCTAAACCAGCTCCTCTAAACAACTTTGTTTTATCATCGGTAATTGTTCTAAAAGTTGAAAACACCACCTCTAAATTATCTTTTGAAATACCAATACCCGTATCTTCAATATAAATAATTAGTTTTCTTTTGTAAATTTCTAGCCCCAACTCAACATATCCATCTCGAGTAAATTTACATGCATTATTAAATAAATTTGCTATTATTTGTTTAATTCTTACTCTATCCGATTTTAATATCAACCTCTTGTTACTTTCTTTATTATTCAATCTTACTTCAAACCCTTTTGATAAATTTGCACTACTGGCAAATACTTCTTTCAAAAGTTCCCCTATATCAAATTCACTTTCGTCAAGCGATATTTGATTCGATTCAATAAGTGAAAGATCAATAATATCATCTATTAGACCTACTAAATCACTGGTATTTGATTGTATTTGAGCAATATATATCTCCTTCTGATCACGAGGCAATTCATGATTACTCATAAGCTGTGAAAAACCTACAATAGCATTCATTGGAGTTCTAATCTCGTGCGACATGTTGGCGAGAAACGCAGACTTTAACCTATCTGATTCTTCAGCCTTTATTTTGGCCTTTTCAAGTTCCGTAGTTCTTTCTTTAACAAGATTCTCAAGATTGTTTTTATGTTCATGCAATTCAAGTGTACTCTGTTCTAATTTATCGTTTGTATGAGCTAATATCTCAGACTGAACTTCCATCTCTTCTTTTTGTTGCATTACCTCTGTGTTAATTTCACTTAGCCTGCCATTTATTTCATTTAACTCTTTTGTCCGCTCATTTACCCTTATCCTCAACTCTTTACGTTGACTTCTTATACTTTGAGCTTTATACAAATAGGCAAGATACAAGGTCAAAATAATTACAAGTAGAAGTAATAATCGGAACAACAAGGTTTCGTACCATGCCGGTAAAACTATAATTTCAATTGAAGTAATTTTAGTATTCCAATCGCCCTCTGCATTTGTCGATTTTACTTTAAACACATACTTTCCCTTATCTAAATTTGTATAGGTAGCTTCTCGCTTCCCTCCTACGTAATTCCATTCGGTTTCTAATCCCTCAAGCATATATGCATATTCTATTTTTTCGGGCGATGTATAGTTAAGAGCCACATATTCAAGCGTAAAAACCGATTGCTTACGTGATAGCTTTACCTTGGATGTTTCAGTTATATGCTTTGTGAGCGGTGATTGGCTCTTGCCGATTTCAACCGATTTATTAAACAGCTTTAAATCTACTATATATAATTGCGGATAGTCTCTATCATAGACCATTTCATCCGGGTTAAAAATGGTAAAACCATTATTACCTCCAAAAAAGAATTCTCCAGATTTGCTTTTATAAATAGCCGATCGATCATTAAACTTTTGTCCTTGCAAACCATCACTCTCTGTATAATTTACAAAAGCCTCCGTGTCTGGATTATACATGCTTAGCCCATTTAATGAACTTATCCATAACATTCCATTGTCGTCCTCCAAAATTCCAACAATTGTATTGCTCGGCAAGCCTTCGCTTATTCTATATGTTTTAAATGTACCTGATTCCTTGTCAAATTTATTTAATCCATCTCGAGTGCCTAACCAAATATTACCATGCCTATCCTGATTAATAACCATAACAGAATTATCACTCAAACTGTTCTTATTTTCTGATTCGTGCTGATAATGCTTAAAAGTCAAGCCTTTATTAATATAGCCATAAACAACATCAAGACCTCCATTATTATACCCTATCCATAAATTATCATCACAGTCAACAAACAAAACATTTACATGAATATGCCTAAATAGTGTACTGCGCAATGAGTCAGAATTCAAGGGCTCAATTTCTTTTGTATTAGGATTATAAACGTCAATACCTCCTCCAAAAGTTGCTATGTAAATTAAGCTATCTTGACGCGATACTATAGAAAAAATATTATTACTACTTAAGCCTTCCTTTGTTGTAATATGCTTAAACTGTTGGGTTTTATGATTTAAAATATTAATACCCCCTTCATAACATCCCACCCATAAATCTCCATTGCTCGCCTCGTACAAACATAAGCCAGCATTGCTCATTAAGCTTGCCGCATCATTTCTATCATGTTTATAATGAGTAAAAACATCTTTTTTACGATCCCAATAATCAAGCCCCCCACCATCCGACGTTAGCCAAATATTACCTTTAGCATCTTCAATAAATGATGTTATTGAACTGTGCGTTAAACTTTTATCATTTGACACAATATGATAGCGTGAATTAAATTTTGGAGGATATCGATCAATAATATTTATGCCAAAATTAAAAATTCCAATCCATATATTGCTTTTGGAGTCTTTATAGATACTCCATATTGAATTTCCTCCAATATTATTCAATACTTCCTTTTCTTTTTCGTAGCGAGTTATCGTTTTACTATTATAATTAAAAACATTTAGTCCTCCGTTTTCGGTTCCAATTAAAAGTTGTTGGTCATTGTATTGACAAATGCCGCTAACATAATTTTTACTTAAGCTATTTTCATTCTGTTCATCATGTATAAACTGCTCATAATAAACATGTCCATCTTCAATATTTTCAATTTTAAGTAATCCATAATTTGTTGTACCAACCCATAAATTCCCAAAAGTATCATATGCCATACTTGTGGTTACCACAACATTTCTCATAGCAGAGTCACCTTTATCAAATTTATATGTGGTTGCTGTTCCTAATACTTTGTTATATTCAAATAAATTTCCATCGCTAGTACAAGCTATAATTTTATTATTTACACCTTTAATGAGGCTATTTACCATACTCTTATTTTGCGGCTGCAAACTATTGGTATAAGTTTTGAATGTTACAATTTGTCCTTTTTCCTTATCAATAAAACAAATACCTCCAATTGTACCAAGCCATATATCGCCGTCATCATCTTCAACAATACAGTTTATAAAATTATAATCAAGCTCTGATGGATCTTTTTTATCATAAAAATATTGAATAAAATTATCTTGTTTTCGGTTATACAAACTTGCACCAACAGCAGTACCTATCCACAGTTCATTGCTTGAGGTTTCACAAATTGACAGAACCGAACTATTGCTCATACTCAAAGAATCACCCGATACCTTACTGTAAATAATCATATTAACCCCATCGTACCTGTTCAGACCACTTTCGGCTCCAAACCACATAAAGCCTTTATAATCTTCAATAATTACACGAATACCGTCATCTGAAAAAGACAGCATTGGGTTTCTAAATCGAAGGTCGGATTCATTTGCCTTTATATTAAAAGACTGTCCAACAAGAATAACAAACAGAAGTAACCTGCTTATAATCATTGAAATAAAAGAAAATAAATATGCGAAATGATTTAACATCTAAGGGAATAATTTAAGAAATTAAAATGATGCTCTGTTATCTAATTGCTATCAGTTAACAATGAAAACAGAGTTTTTTACCAACCAGAAAGAAAAAAACTGCTTTAATTCAATCATTTAAATATAATAATTTGTAATTTAAGATCAATAAAAATGAGCATTTTTGTTAATATACATAAACGTTAAAATGTTATATTAGCACCCATATAAATTAAACCCTAATATTGTATGCATCCCATTTTACTAAAATCAATTTTATCAGTAGCAATAGGAATTCCGGTTGGAGTATTAGTTATAAAACTCATTTTTAAAACAAGCATATTTGCCAACATCAGTATTTTTTTGGCTAGCCGACTTACTTTTTGTTATAATGAATACCAGAGTAGGTGATCATTTTTATGAAGTGTATTCATAACCTGTTGTATTTTCTTTAAATGTAACAGTATCTTTAGTTTTGGTAAGTTTACCATATAGTAACACTCCCTTACCCTGAGGCACTCAATAAACAAGCTAACTGATTTGGCAAAAGGAAATCTGATTATTATTATAGACAAGAAAGAAACCCAGCGTAATAATGAAATTGGAGAATTAAGTAAAATAAACAATCCTATTACAGATGCCTTTAAAAAGGTTATAGGGGAAATAAATATGGGAGTTCTCAAAATCAATGAAATTGGTGATCATGTTAACCATACTTCATCATTACTTAGCGGAGCAAGAATGCTGCCGGCGAAATTCAAAATATGTCGAATAAGGGAGCCAATATTTCGGAAAAAGCAATTGAATTATTGAACAAAACCTTACCCTTAATTAAGCCTGAATAATTCATAAAATGCATTTATTTCAGCACATCTACTTCCTTGCAATCCCTTTGAAGTAGAAAACTACGTTGACAGGTATTGCAAGTTGTATCTGCACTAAACTAAACGCATGAATTAATCAGGTAAGGAGACTACTTCGCAGGTTCAAAACATATCGCATGCCAGTAAAAGACAACAAAGTAGTGCTACTCAAATAAACACCGATGTTCAAAACATTAATCAGCAAACTCAACACAATGTTAGCACTGCCAAAATAATGGTTTATAATAAAACTCGCTGCCGCAAGCGGACGATGTGTCAGAGTAAAAATTATTTTTTATTTCGCCACAAGTGGCAGATATGACCCAAAAAATTCTTCGTCTTCGCTTCAATACAGTTGAATTTCGCTCACTATTCAGCTCAGTGAAGACCGCTCATTATTCCTGTCTGCACTGGCGTTGCAACAGGCATAAGTTCGACTAATTAATCCTGTGCTCAGGATCAAAGTCTCACTGATTTAAATCTAGATTAATCCTCATATTAATATAAGCTTCTTTTGCACTTAATTCACCTTTCAATACTTCAGTAATATAAATCGGTGTACCCATGTCAATACCAACAATATATTTAATTAAGTGAGGCCCCACTTGATAAAGGTCTTTACCATACTTTTTTTGCACATGGTGTGTGAATTTTTCGAATTGATCGGAACCGATAGCGGCTTCAGATAAAGTTGTTTTGATACCCGTTGGACATTTGGTGTATTGAACCCAATTATCGCCCATTTCAGGTTTGTTCATTGCCAATAAAAACTTAATGGCCTCTTCTTTATTAGGTGAATTTTTTAAAACTCCCCACATTACTAAATAACCACCTGGAAATATGTTTGTTTCATTAAACACTGGAAATTCATTCGGATAACAATCTAAAGTTAGTTCACTGTTTTCCTTATCCCATATATTGTACATCCACGATCCGTTGATATAAAATAATGCATTTCCTTTTAGCATTTCTTTACCACATTGGATCCACTCAAGTTTTTCCCATCCTTCTGCAAAATTGTACTTTGAAAGCTCCTCAAAAACTTGCAAAACTTTGTACCATGCAAGCAACTTTTCTTCACTTATTTCGGTTTTATAAAGAAGTTCGATGTTGTTAACTTCCGATGCATATAAATGATATGCTAATGTAAAAAATGTTTGCCAATCTGCAGCTTCATATAATGGAACTATATTATCTTGTGGATTGTTTTTATTGTATTCATAAACTGCTTTTATATAGCTCACAAAATCTTCTATAGTCATACCAACCTGTTTGATTTCTATCCCAACTTTTTGGGCAGCTTTATTATTGCTCCATAATGCATAGTATTGGCCTTCGAGAAACGGACCAGGAATTATACCTTTCCAAAAATCTTTTACTTCTTCAGAAAGTAATGAAGGCATGGTATTTCTCCTAAATTGAGGATACGCTGAAAAATCAACAAGATGTTTTTGGGGCCATAATGAATCACCACAAATAGCCGTTATCTCATTATACTGATTGTTTATTCTAATAATATCCCATTCTGGCTTTTCTTTTTCAAGTATTTCAGCAACAAAAGTCTCATTGTCTTTTGGATTATCGCCATTTAAAAAAACATCTTCCGGAAATTCAAGTATTATATCAACGTCTTGATTCTCGAACTCATACTCACGAACAAAATCACGAACCAGCTTCTCTCTTTTTCCTTCGTTTAACCATTGCCCAATAAATCGAACCTGTTTTTGAGCTTCTGTTTTACTTACTGTTGCTAACCTTACCTTGGTTTCTGTCGATTGCTTACAGTTTGTAAATATTTGAAAAATTACTACAAAAAACAATAAACCGAAAACAATGATGTACTTATTGAAGTTTTTATTCATTTATCTAACATTAAATTATTGAAGTTTCGAACTTCGTGTAATGATTTTATTTACTAATAGTTATAGCTATTTATTCATTATTTTAATATAAAAATCATCTTTAAAAAAAATTTTAAATGATGATTACAAGTGCTAATTTTTAGAATTTTTTCAACATTAGGCATGTAATTGTCTATGTTATATATATATATATATATATGTGTGTGTATGTATATACCTTTTCAAATTTTACACATACTCAATATCTGCAATTTAAAAAGTCTTAAACTTCAGTAAATTACTACCTAAGTTGAGCGATTCGAACAAAGTGAAGAGGCGCTTTACTTAGGTATAACCCTCCCGACCTCCGGTACGGGACAGGCTGACCTAGGAATTGTTGGTTTTCACATTTTGAGTAGC
>JAQICC010000040.1 GCA_027858735.1 Salinivirgaceae bacterium | reverse complement strand
CCCCCCAAGGGGGAGAGAGGCCCCCTCTAACTCCCCCAGGGGGGAGGACTGGGAAGCTGCGTTGCCGGCGTCAATGTTTTTATTGTACTCTTCTATAGCATTGATAAATGGTGCTATTTTCATGAAGTTGGGGCGGGCACCTACTACTGATATGATTTTCATATTTTTCTTGAGATTCATAAATTTTAGACTATAGATATAAGACGATTATAATTTTTTGCGTAGTTAGGTGGGGAATTGTATCGCGTTGGTTTTGCCCTAAATCCCTTTCGACATGCTCAAGGAACACCTAGCGCCTCCGCTGGAAGCTACGGCGCTCAAGGAAAGGGGAGCTTTATCGTAACTGTTTAGTCCCGGGTTAAGAAATCCGGTGTGTTCTATTATTGTAGAAAGCAGGTCTGGAGCTATTTAATTGTCCCTCCTGATGACCATCGTGAATTAAGTGGGGTTAATGAATGGTGTCTCTTTCAGCTGGTGCAGTTATCTCGATGTTTTGAAATGGTGGTGCAGCATGCACCGGAATCTTTGATGTTAAGCAAGTGAGGACTTCACTTGGAGTGAAATGCTCACGAAGGTTGCAGTCAGAGTTTAAAGGCGTACCAGAAGGTATTTTTTACTCACTCTCAAACGTTATTCCGTCTTTTTGTTTTTCGATGAATTCGTAATGCAGCGTGTTGTGTAAACCATCAGATAGTGTATATGGAGCTTTAAAACCGCAATTGTGGGCTTTGGTGGCATCAAATTGAGTAGTAGCACAGAATTTTTTTACACGAACCGAACTTACCGAAAATATTTTACCCGTGAGTTTACTCAATATATCGAATCCATATCCTCCTAACATGCCTAACCAGAAGGGAAAATGTGTAGATGGTATTTTTTTATTGAGGCTTTTTTCTACCTGCGAAACCAGTTCGTTCATGTTCAAATCAGGTTTGTCGATGTAATTGAATACCTGATAACCCGGTTTGGTGTTTTCCAAGTGGTATTTGATAAATGCTGCAATATTGCCTACATAGGCCATTGACTTGTAATTTACTCCTTTGCCGACCATTAAAAATTTACCCGTCGCAATTTGTTTAAGCAGATTGTACACATTGCCACGGTTACGCTCTCCAAAAATTACGGTTGGGCGAATAATGGTTAACGACCTGTTTTTTGGGGCTTTGTTATACCATTCCCGTAACACTTCCTCTGCCTGCCATTTGCTTTTGCCGTAATGATTAAACGGGTCTGTTGGATGTTTTTCATTAGGATTCTTTTTATTTAAACCATATACTGCTACCGAACTGGTAAAAATGATGTTCTTAACTCCATTTTTATCCATAGCCTCCAGAACATTTTTTGTACCCTGAACATTTACATCATAATAAAGTGAAGTAGGAGAAACATCATCACGATGCTCGGCTGCCAATAAAACAACAGTGTTTGCTTTGGCTGAAATTGCTTCATTTAAACCTAATTCGCATATATTTTGTTTGATTGTAATCTCATGATAAAATGCAGATTGGTTTTTGTCAATGTTTTGACAATTCTTGTTCCCAAGCTGCCCAATTAATTGCGTACCAACAAAACCGGAACCCCCAATTATTAAATGTTGCATACTAATACTTTAAATTTGACTTTTAAAAACATATCTTTTCTTGTTCTTTGAAAATAGCTATTAGTAGTTTATTCTCTTTAGGAGAAATGTAACTTGTAAACAATTATAAAGTAATTTTCCTTCTTTTGTGGAATGTAATTGATCATAAGCCATCAATTTTTTACCAATCCTTATTCCTAACCTTTTATTTAAATAATAGATAGGTATTGATAATTTGGCATTACCCATTACACCATTGATGCCAAGTATATTAAAATGTTTTTTAATTAATTTAACATTCTCTTTATTAAACGGGTATTCCCACTCTTTATCACTTTGAAAAGGTCTATATATTTTTCTTAGGAGATACATTGGAATATAAGTCTGTAAGGGGTCAAAACTTATCATAATACCATCTGCCTTAAGACAATAGTGGCATTTTTCCAACACGTCTTCAAAATATTTGAAATGATGAAGAACAGAATGAGCATA
>JAQICC010000007.1 GCA_027858735.1 Salinivirgaceae bacterium | reverse complement strand
TTACTATATAGCCTCAAAAGTGATATGGCATTTAATCAAGGTGGATTCGACAAATCACGTAATTTTCTGGAACAGTCTCAGAAATATGAAATACGGTATCTAAAAGCCCTGAGCAAAGATAAAATTGATGCCGCTGAATATCAGTTTCGTTTCAAACAAGCTACGCTTGATATTGTAACCTTACAATCCAGTAACCAGATAAAAAACTTAACACTTACAATATTGATAATATCAATTTTTATAAGCCTGTTAATTACCTATATAATTTACTTTCAACGCAAAAAGATATCCGATGCTTTCAATGAGATTCGAAAAAGTTACACATCTGAAAAAATCAAATCAGCAACGAATTTTGGGTTAATCGCATCAATTCATGAAACATTAAAAGACAATACCTTGTCATATGCAAAAACACACAAGAAAATTCAGCTTTTACTTGATGGAAACAATGATATAGATTCCATTTCCAATTTAATTTTTAATGATTTCGAACTAAGGCAGAAAATCTTAAAAATATTTCCGGGAATTATTGAATCTCAATTCAAATTCATTGTTTGCATTTATTATGATCTTGATACTAAAACAACAATGAGGCTTCTGCATATCAAAAAAGAAGCACTAAAATCAAGAAAAAAGCGCCTGGCTATAAAAATTGGCTTACCAAAAAATCAGCCTTTGAGAGATTTTATAATTGATAACCTAAAATAATTATATACTTTTTTTAACCTTTTATTTACTTCATTGTGAGTTTATTGTAAAATTTCGCACCCCATTTCGCCCCCCCCCTGAAGTGGTTGGTGTATTGAATTGTTTGTAAATTTGCATTTTCAACCGCACTTTTGGAAATAGAATTAACTAACCAAACAAATTTTTTTATGAATACTATTAAAAAACGATTATCACTCTTTTTTCCTTTAGTTATTTTCATCATCAGTATTAACATTTTAACTCCAAACATTAAAGGTAAAAGTGCATTAAGTTTGCAATCATTAGATCTGATGACAACGGCAAATGCTGAAATCTATAACGATACTATTATTTATACTCCTGTTCCTTATGGTCCAATGCCATATCCACCATATTTTGAAGAAAAAGTAATAGATAAATAGATACTCCCGACAAGAAGTCATTCCATCTAACCAATGTCCATGAGGTCTTTAACCCTGCCATACATACCCGTAATCGCAATCATTATTTCGCTGATGATAATCCTTCTGCCATTGTTGTTAGTTTTATGGATTACGGTTAACAAATACTGGGTTCATGAGATTCATTGTTTGTCATTAAGCTATTTTGAGTTATTGGGCTTGTCTGTATTGTCGGTGACTGGAACCTGGAATCTGAACCTGTAATAGCCGTATTAGCTTTATCCCTAGTACTTATCGCTTATACACGAACCCACGAATTGAAGCTCGCGTACATAAAATGGAACGATGCTTTTGATTTGTACAACTACGGGCTTTATGACGAAAGCCTTGAAGATTATGAAAAAGCATATCCCGTATTAAAGCACAATGGTGAGTATCTGGTTAACTACGGAAAAGCCCTTAGCATAGCCGAAAAACATTCAGAAGCGTTAACCATACTTGAACAAGCAAAAAGCTGGCAAAGTAACAGTGTATTGTACAACGCTTTGGGTGATAGTTACAAAGCCCTTGAAAAATACAAAAGTGCAGAACAACAGTATTCGCAGGCCGCCAGCATGGCTCCTGCTAAATTTTACCCACTATACCTGCTGGCTAAACTTTACAACGCAAGCGGACAGCAACAAAAAGCCTTTGAAATGGCCAACACCATTCTAAACAAAGAAGTAAAAGTGCACTCAATAGCTATAGAAGAGATTAAAGAAGAAATGAAACAAATAATTGAACAATAATAAAAGGGAAACAAACCATGAACAATACTTCACTACTAATAAAACATCAATTCTGGTAGCTCCCCTTTGGGGCAAAGGTACAAAAAAAGAGCCTTGGAATAATAGTTATTTGGGGGCTGAGAGAATGTTAAAAAATAGTTTTTAGAAATTTAAAATATACATAATGAAAAATTTAAAATATATATTATCAGTATCTTTTGTAATGGTTGTAATGGTTTTTAATTTTATTTCACATAAATCCTCAAATACCGGAGATGTGTCATTAAATAATATTATAACAATGACTCAAGCCAATGCTGAAACTTCTGAAGAATTTACAGATGCTACTGATTGTGTAGCTGTGTGGGAAGATGTTTCTTGTAATGGTTATAGCTATTCAGAATATTAGTTATTAAAAAGTATAGTAATTGAAGTTATTTATAAAAAGAAACTTCTATTACATTGAATGATTTTGAACTTTAT
>JAQICC010000200.1 GCA_027858735.1 Salinivirgaceae bacterium | reverse complement strand
TACTGCGCGGGCAATGGCTACGCGCTGTTGCTGTCCACCAGACAGTTGCTGTGGAAAATGCTTTCTGCGATGACCGATATTCATACGTTCCAATACGGCCATAACCATTTTTTTGCGCTCCGAAGCTTTTATTTTTAAGTAAATGAGCGGCAATTCAACATTTTCGAACACATTGAGTTCATCGATAAGGTTAAAACTCTGAAACACAAAGCCGATATTGCCTTTTCGTAAATGTGTGCGCTGGCGTTCTTTTAAATCTCCAACTTCGCCACCGTCTAACTTATAGCTTCCTCCTGATGGGTTGTCGAGTAACCCGATGATATTCAGAAGTGTAGATTTTCCGCAACCCGATGGTCCCATTATTGCCACAAATTCACCAGCTTTGATGTGTAAATTCACTTGACTAAGCGCCAGGGTTTCAATGTCTTCTGTGCGAAAGACTTTCTTTAGGTTTTCTGTTTTAATCATGATATTTTCAATTTGTAATTATTAATGTGTAATGTGTAATGTGCAATGAGTAATGTGTAATGAGTAATTATTAATTGACAAGCTAAATAGTTGATGCATAATTGTTGATTACTAATTCTTTGTTTTTGTAGTTCTTACAATACTAAAGAGGATTTTTGAGTTTGTATTTTTTGTTTCAATGTTCATTTGGTATCCTTTATGATAAGCTAAATGTTTGATTTATAATTGTTTATTGTCAATTACTGATTGCTGATTGCTAATTACTAATTACAAATTGCTAACTGTTTTCACTCGTATTGCAGTGCCTCAATGGGATTTATATAAGCAGCTTTTAGTGAATGATATAACACGGATAAAAATCCGATTGAAAATGCAATGATGCTTGAAATTACGAAAATAGGAGTTCCTATTTCTACTCTGTACGCGAAACTTTCCAACCATATATTCACTGCCCAATGAGCCAGCGGTATTGAAATACAAATAGCGATAAATATTAAAATGGCTATATCTTTATACAGTACCATAATAATTTGAATAATTGATGCCCCCAATTGCTTTCGGATTGCTACCTCTTTCGTTCTTTGAGCTATTGTATATGCCGATAACCCGATTAATCCAAGGCATGATAGAATAAAGCAAATGACAGAAAATATTTTAACTAAACTAAAGTGGTTAATTTCATTTTTGTAGGAATCGGATAGATGGTCATTCATAAATGAATAATCGAAATTTGAGTCTGGG
Source organism: Salinivirgaceae bacterium (assembly GCA_027858735.1). GTDB lineage: Bacteria > Bacteroidota > Bacteroidia > Bacteroidales > SZUA-534 > GH45. Next base: position 2,374 of record JAQICC010000200.1, on the reverse strand, counting down.
GCAATCTCCGACCAAACGGTATTGATACGCTGTATTGTGTTTTCGATATTTGTTTCACTTATTCTTGCATGCAAATATCCACCAGGAAGCACAACAATAATCATGGGTTCAATTTTCTTGTGTAATGAAGAAGTATTAAAATCACGCACTACACCAATAATTTTTCCTTCCGGCCACTTGAAATACCCACCGTTTATAATCTGCATTTTCTTATCTACGGCATTATCCCAGCCAAAATGTTTAAGAAAAGACTCGTTAACAATATATGCAGCTTTAGCATCAGTAGAAATATTTTCATCAAAGTTTCTACCTTCAATAATTTGAATTTGCATTGTGTTGATATAGTTGTAATCAACAATTAACCAATTGAATAATTGCTCTTCAAACCCAGATTCAGTTTCAATTTTAAAATTGCACATATACTCTTGAGTATTCGGAAGCACATAAGCAGTTGAAGTAGAAATTATACTGGGATTTTCATTCAACTTTTCTTTTAGGATGGATATTTCTGACTGATCCAGTTTATCGATGGGAATGATCATCAAGTTTTCTTTATTATATCCAAGTTCTTTGTTATTGATGTAATTCATCTGCTTATTCAGAGCAAAAACGCTAATCAAAACACCAATCGACAAAATAAATTGAAATACGATTAAGGCTTTCCTTAAAAAAGTACTTCTTTTCTTATGTTCGAAACTCGAACTTGCCGCACCCACCGAGGGAATTGATGCCAAATGAAATGCCGGATATAATCCTGAAAATAACCCAATAACTAATGCAAGGCCAAGAGACATTACAAAAAGATCGAAGTTTTCAAACAGATTAAATTGAAGTTTCGCATTTAAAATTTGATAGAGCTTATCTGAACCAACAATAAAACCAATAGCCAGCAGGCTAAATAAAAACGCAATCATTGTTATTAGTAGGGACTCAAAAAGGAAATAGATTCTGATTGTACTTTTATTGGCGCCAAAAATTTTCTTAACTCCAATTTCTTTTGTTCTGTTAATTGAAAAAGCTGTTGACATATTTATGTAATTTATAGAGCTAATAACAACTATAAATAGTCCAACAATTCCGAATATATACAAATAGGTTTTGTTTCCGCGCGGAAAATCTTGTGGCAAGTCAGAGTTAAAATGAATATCAGTGAGTGGTTCGAGAATAATATCTATTGTCGCTTTTACATTTTTAGCGTCTTTCGACATGTATTTATCAAACAATTGAGGATATTTATTATATACTCCTTCAACTTTAGCGTTTTGCTTTAATAAGAGATAGGTATAACAAGTTGTGGTAAACCATCCATAATTTGTTGGCACAAAGGGAACCAGCGCATTGAATTTAATGTGGACATTATCGGGTAAATCCTTTATTACTCCGGTAACTTCATAACGAGTCGAATCTATTTGCAATGTTTTCCCAATAGCAGAATTATCCCCAAAATACTTTCTTGCCATGCTATTTACCAGTACAATAGCGTTTTTCTTATCAAAACAAGTTTTGTAATCGCCTTCAATAAATTTATGCGTAAAAACATTAAAGATGCTTGTATCTGCATAGAAAATACTATTTTCAATAAAAGACACGTTATTGAAATTCACAACAGCCTTATCCATAAGCCTTAACCTCACATACGATTGCACTTCGGGGCATTCATCCTGAAACATGGCTCCTATTTTTTCAGATGATTTAGCTTTTTTCATCGACTTGCCTGCGGATGTTGTGAATTCATACCCAACTCTATAAATTCTGGAATGGTTTATATGATGTTTGTCAAACGTTATATAGTTCTGTAAATAAAGTAATACTATTACTCCACAAACAATGCCCAGAGTTAAATTCACCAGGTTTAGGAGAAAGTAATTCTTGTTTTTTGTAAATACTCGTAAGGCAAGTTTTAGATTTTGTTTATTCATCATTTCTTTATTTACGTATAGAAAAACAATAGTGACAAATCATATAAACCGAAATATATCGCTGGCATTTTTTAAAAACCTCTGCTGGAAACTTGCATAAGCATATTGCAAAATTCCTAATTTATGTATTAAATTGACCGTAGAAAAATCAGAATGTTAGCATCTTGATGTTTCGTTTCTAGATCAAAATCTCTTCCATGCGTGCACTTTCGGTTTCAGTAATCACCTGACCATCGAACAGGTTGATTGTGCGATGAGCAAATCCTGCATCTCCCTTCGAGTGCGTAACCATTACGATGGTTGTTCCTTCGTTGTTTAGGTCTGTTAGTAAACTCTTTACTTCCATTCCATTTTTGGAGTCCAGGTTTCCGGTAGGCTCATCGGCGAGTATTAACTTTGGATTGGCAACTACTGCGCGGGCAATGGCTACGCGCTGTTGCTGTCCACCAGACAGT
>JAQICC010000325.1 GCA_027858735.1 Salinivirgaceae bacterium | reverse complement strand
ATCATGTTAACATCGCTAAGGTCTTCACGACCGGTAATAAGGTCAGTCATGTGAACGTCTTTAACATCGAAACCGGCAGAATACAAAGTGTAGGCCATTTCACGATCGCCGTTTACACCTTTTTCACGAATAATGGCAGCTTTTGTTCCTGTTTTAGCACGACGTTTTAGGTCGATGCCTAAATCAGAAGCTTTACCAGTAAAATCTTTAAAGTTCCAGCTTAGGGTATTGTTTTTATATGATTCAAAGCGTTCTTTTGCCAAATCAGCACCACTTTGGTTTCTATCTAATAAGTAAGAGGTTTTATACCAAACGTCGCGAAGCTGCATCATGTCAAATGAGTACCAGCACTCTCCGGTATTTACATTTACCTCACCAGCTTTACCAAGTCCACCAATGTTTAAAAAGTCAATACCTGCTGCATTTAATACAGAAGCTACCTTATCGGCATCTTTAACCTGTATAATTAATCCGGGGTTTTCTGCAAAAAGTATTTTTGCAGGGTCGGCTTCGTTTAAAGATGAGAAATCAACATCGATACCCAATTCGTTATTGGCAAAGGTCATTTCCAATAAAGTAGTGATTAAACCCCCTGTTGAAATATCGTGTCCGGATAGTATTTGGCCATCTTCAATTAATTTTTGAAGTGTATTGAAGGCTTTTACCAGATAAGCAGCATCGGTTACATCGGGGCAATCTTTGCCTAAGCCTTCAATTACCTGAGCAAATGCCGAACCTCCTAATTTGCGATCATCTTTTGATAAATCAATATAGAATAAGGGAGCGTTATTTACTTTTTGAAGAACAGGGCTAACCGCTTTTTTTACGTCGGTTACCTCACCAGCTCCAGAAACTATAACGGTACCCGGGGCAATTACTTTCTCACCATCTTTATATTTCTGAGTCATAGAAAGCGAGTCTTTACCCGTTGGAACATTAATTCCAAGTTCAATACAAAAATCGCTTAAAGCTTCAACAGCTTCGTATAAACGAGCATCTTCACCAGGGTTTTTACATGGCCACATCCAGTTGGCACTTAGGGAAATACCTTTAATTTGATTTTTATGAGGAGCCCAAACAATGTTAGTTAATGCTTCGGTAACTGCAAGGCGCGAACCCTTGGCAGCATTTAACATGGCACTAACAGGGGCATGACCAATTGAGGTTGAAATACCTTTAACACCGCGGTAATCTAAGGCAACTACGCCACAATTATTTAGGGGTAAATGTAAGGGGCCTGCATTTTGCTGTAGCGCAATTTTGCCCGTAACCGAACGATCAACTTTGTTGGTAAGCCAGTCTTTACAACCAACCGATTCAAGTTGAAGCATATTCTCAAGGTGCTTCTGAATATCTTCTTTTTTATAGTTTAATTCTTGGTAATTATCATTGAGCGTTTTATCCTCCATAATGGTTTTTGGTGGGTTACCAAACATGTCGGAGAGCTGTAAATCTATTGGTTTTGAACCATCCTTTTCATCGTGAAAGCAGAACTGCATATCGCCAGTAGTTTCACCAGCAACGTACATTGGAGCACGCTCACGGTCAGCAATTCTTTTTAGAAGACCGATGTCTTTTCCTTTCATCACCAATCCCATGCGCTCTTGCGACTCGTTACCGGCAACCTCTTTTGCCGATAGGGTGGGGTCACCAATGGGTAATTTGCGAACTTCAATTTTTCCGCCAGTTTCTTCAACCAATTCCGATAAGCAGTTTAAGTGTCCACCTGCACCATGATCGTGAATTGATACAATAGGATTCTCATCAAGTTCACTTAAAGCACGAACAGCATTAGAAACGCGTTTTTGCATTTCAGGATTCGAGCGTTGTACAGCATTTAATTCAATGGCGTTTGCAAATTCTCCGGTATCAACCGACGAAACGGCTCCACCACCCATTCCAATGCGGTAATTATCGCCACCCATAACTACAACCTTGTCGCCTACATCAGGCTTATCTTTTAGGCTGTCGGCTTTTTTACCATAACCAACACCACCGGCCATCATAATAACTTTATCGAAGCCAAACTTTTTTGAAGCTTCGAAATGTTCAAAAGTTAAAACGCTTCCGCAGATAAGTGGTTGACCAAATTTGTTACCAAAGTCGCTGGCACCATTTGATGCTTTAATTAAAATTTGTTCAGGTGTTTGATATAGCCATGGGCGAGCCGTTGTTGCTTGTTCCCATTCACGCCCTTCTTCTAAACGCGAGTAGCTTGTCATGTACACCGCAGTTCCGGCAATAGGCATGCTGCCTTTGCCACCAGCCATACGGTCACGAATTTCGCCTCCGGTACCTGTAGCAGCACCATTAAATGGTTCAACCGTAGTAGGAAAGTTATGTGTTTCGGCTTTTAATGAGTACACCGATTTGTAATCTTTAACTTCAAAAAAGTCGGGCTTGTCTTGTGTTTTAGGAGCAAATTGCTCTAAAGATGGGCCTTCCATAAAAGCACAATTGTCTTTGTAGGCCGACACAATATTGTTAGGGTTTGTATTCGTAGTTTTCTTAATTAATTGGAAAAGCGAGTCTTTTTTCTCCTCTCCATCGATAACAAATTGGCCATTAAAAATTTTATGACGACAGTGCTCTGAGTTTACTTGTGAGAAACCAAAAACTTCACTATCGGTTAATTTGCGGCCTAATTTTTTAGCTAATCCATCTAAATATCCAACTTCATCGTTGTTTAAAGCCAAACCTTCTTGCTTATTGTAGGCTGCAATATCTTCTATAGAAAGAACCGGTTCTGGCAGAATGTCAATGGTAAAAATTTTTTGGTTTAAGCCTTTGCTTAGTGCTTTAAGCATGGGGTCAAATTCGGGATTATCCGTATCAACTTTTACAAACTCTTCAATTCGTGTGATGCCTGAAATGCCCATATTTTGGGTTATCTCAACGGCATTGGTACTCCAGGGAGTAATCATTTCTTTACGTGGACCGATAAAAGTTCCATCTAAGAATTCTTGACTTAAAGCAATTGCTTCGTCAAAAAGCCATACTAGTTTCGATACGTCGATTTGATTTAAGGAGCTTGATGATTTTGCAGCAATCACCTTGCCATCAGGAGTTTGAAAGAATTTAACCATAGTAGGAATTAGTTATTAAACCTTATTCTGATTTATGCCGCAAAATTAGCAAAGTTTGGGAATATTCGGAGCTTTATTTTAATTGATTATTCTGGATTAATAAATAATGCACAAATGCTCAATTTATAAGTCCACTGAATTACTTATGCAAAGGTTTACCTATATTTATCTTTCATACCATTTCCTTCGAGAATTAAGGAGATACACTTATTCATTTTTTTTAACCTTGTTTTTTCTCTCTTAGCAGTTGAAACAATAATATCATGCCATAGCATTAATCGATGTTGCTACATGCCGTTTCTAAAAATAGATTCTTCAACAGAGGAAACTGATTTAATGATAACCCATTTTTAAAGAACTTCAATGTGACAAATAGGTTTGTTTGGCATAGAAGCTTAAGCTTTCAAATCAAAATAACGTACTATATCTAACAATGCGTCGGCCTGATCTTTTAAAGCCATGGTTGAGGCATCTAATTCTTCAGCAGCGGCAGCATTGGAACTTGTTATTTCAGTATTTCTTTCAACTATTTGAGATTGCTCAATGGCACTTGCTGAAATTTGGCTTAGGTTGGCAGAAATTTCAGTTACCATTTTAATAATCTCTTTTATTTTAAGTCCTGCATCCATGGCTATTTTTACACCGTCTTCAACCTGTTTTAAACTTTTTGCAGTTAAATGGTTTATTTCTTTCGATGAGTTTTCAGATATCTCAGAAAGCTTCTGAACCTCAGCAGCAACAACCGCAAAGCCTTTGCCATGCGAGCCTGCGCGTGCAGCTTCAATAGCGGCGTTTAAGGCTAAAATTTTTGTTTGAAAAGCTATACTGTTTATGGTTTGCACTTTTTGATATATTTTTTTTGAACTTTCCTCAATTTTAGCGATTGAGTTTATCGTATTGTTCATACCTATTTCTGCTTCTCCAGCATTCGCATCGGTTTTCTTTATGAATTCAGATGCTGAGGTTATATTTTGAGTTGTATCTTTCACAGAATCTGATAATTCCTGAAATTGTACAATCTGGTTTTGGGCTCCGGTTGATATTACCGACGAAGTAGTGGTCATTTCACCAGTTGCAGTATTTAATTCATTGGCAGCATCATGTACTCCTGTTAAAACTTTATTTAACGATTCAACCATTCCATTTATATGCTTTCCAACTTCTTCAAGCTCATCATTTGTTCTAATATCTACACGGTCATTCAAATCTCCTTCAGAAACTTTTCGGCTTACATTAATAATTTGAGCAATGGCTTTTGATATTTTACCAACAATTAATATTCCTAAAGAAATTGCAATAATCATAATTATAAAACCCAATAGACTGGTTTGGGTAATAGCACCTCTAACTTGGCTCTGAATAGTTTCCATATCTGACTCAACCATAAAAATTCCTCGTAAATTGCCATGGTCTGAGGAACTCGAATTCTCTGACCTCTCGTGACATTCCAGACAGCCTTTTGCCTTATCCATATAAACAGGTCTCATAATCAACAAGTTGTTATTTTCCTTATCAATATGGGTAATGCTTTCAATGTTTTCATTTTCGAAACGTTTAATAAATTCTAATTCAGCTTGGGTTGCTGTATGTTTATCGTTTATTGGATCGGGCGATGAAATTCTAAACTTATAGTTCTGAGATGATGAATCGATTTTTGAAGTTACTCCTTCTAAGGCTTCTTCTCTATTAATTTCAACAATGGAACCAAATTCAGCATGAGTATGAATGTATTCTAGAATATTTATGGTTAAAATGGCATTACTTTTATCTGTTAATCCTTGAATACCTTGATTGTGAATTTTTATTGATGATAGAAGAACTGCAATAGTTGTACAAATTACAACAGGCAGTACCACTAAGGTTAAAAGTTTGTTTCGTAATGACATAAGCTTAGGGTTTAAGGGATAAAGTACTATTGTCGAATAATTTGGTTTTTTAAATATACATGATATTAACAAAAAAAACCAAAATAATGTTAAGGAGCAGCATTATAAAATTGAAATAAACTGTGAAATTTTCACACGGTAATAAATAAAGCAAAACAGCCCGATACTTTTCAATACCGAGCTGTTTAAATATATTTTAAAAGTAATTAAACTTCAGCTTCAACAGCTGTATTTCCGTTGCTTCTTTCTTTTAGCATTTCCATGATTACCATCATTTTCTTTTGTGCAATGGTTGTCATGCGGTACATTACAGGTACAATAACCAATGTTAAGAACGTTGAAAATGTAAGTCCGAATATTACAGTCCAACTCATTGGGCTCCACATGGCGGCCATATCGCCACCAAATGAAATATCAGGGCTATACGATGCAAACATACCTTGAAAATCAATATTTAAACCAATGGCCATTGGTATAAGTCCGAGTATGGTTGTAATAGCAGTTAAAAGTACCGGACGCAATCGGGTTTTACCTCCTTGAATTATGCACTCCGTTGCAATACTAACAGGTAAAAAGGCATTTTCTTCGTAGCCTAATTCTCTTCGTTTTTCGATCTTTAGTAATTCAATGTAGTCAATTAATACAATGGCATTATTTACCACAATACCAGCCAGAGATATTACTCCAACACCAGTCATTACAATTATAAAGTCCATGTTGAATGTCCAAAGCCCACCAAATACACCGATGGTGCTAAATAGTATACTCATCATTATAATTACGGTGCGAATGAGCGAGTTAAATTGGGTTACCAAAATCAACATAATTAATGCTAATGCTATAAGCATAGCTTTACCTAAGAAATCTGACGACTCTTGCTGGTCTTGTTGTTCTCCGGTAAATTCAAAACTATATCCGTTTGGCATTTCGAACGATTCTAAAACAGCTGCCATTTGTACATTAATGGTATTGGCATTGTAGCCCTCATTTACATTTGAATAAAGGGTAACAACACGATCCAAGTCTTTACGGCGAACAGAGCTAAAAGTAGTACTGTACTCGAATTCAGCTACCGATGATAATGGTATATGTGTTGGAGGACCATCACCAAATACCGTTATTTTCATATTTTCAAGTGCGGTCAAATCGTATCTGTATTCATCTTTTAATCGTACTTGAATGGGGTATTCATCTTCACCCACTTTAAAATCAGAGGCTTCAAATCCAAATAGTCCATTTCGTAAGGTAGATGCAATCATACCTGTGCTTAAGCCAAAACGTTGGGCTTTGTTTCTATCAATATGAATTAATAGTTCTGGTTGTTGGGTGCTAACGTTCATTTTTAGTCCTTCAATACCTTCAATATTTGATCGGTCAATAACTGTTTTTATGGTATCGGCTAAATGTACTAGCTGATCAAAATCCTGACCTATAATTTCTAAGTTTATAGGTTTCCCCGTTGGGGGTCCCATACTGTTCTTAGTTACTGCAAGTTCAACACCAGGATATCTTCCAGCTAAAAAATCGCTTAAATCTCTCATAATTAATGAGGTGTTCATTTCTCCCCTAAGATCAAAATCAATAAAGCTCACGGTAATTAGGGCTTTGTTTGGCGAACCACTCGATGAAAAATCGTTAGGATCGCCTTTACCTACTGTTGCTAAAATAGATTCAACCACGCTGGTTGTATCATTTGGAATCAGTGCACCCTCTTCTTTCAAGAAACCAATTATATCTTCTTCAAGTTTATATACAAAATCGTTAGTTCCTGTAATATCAGTACCCACAGGTAGTTCGGCCACAATATTTATAAATCCCGGATCGCTATCTGGAAATAAAACAATATTAGGAGAACTTGTGAAGAATAACATTATGGTAATAATCATAAGAAGGATAGTTCCACCAAAGAAAAAAACCAAATTCCATCCCTTAATGGCAAACCTAAGAGCTTTTTCGTAAACGCGTTCAAGTTTTACCAGGAAAATATCTTGAAACCACGATTCCATTCTGCTGAGGAATAGCATATTGAAGATGCCGATTATTCCGAAAAGTACCAGTAAATTACCAATGGTCATTTTATTAGCCAATAGTAAGAGACCTCCTAAAACGATCATTATTATACCCGAATATAAGCCAACTTTTCTGGTTTTGGCCTCGCTCTCTTTTGTTACTCCTTTTGTTTTTATAAATGAACTTGAAAAAACAGGAATAATAACCAATGCTACAAACAATGATGATGAGAGTACGATAATTAAAGTAATGGGTAAATACTTCATAAATTCACCCATAATACCTCCCCACATTGCTAGCGGTAAAAAGGCTGCCAGAGTAGTTAGGGTTGATGCGATAATTGGAATAGCAATTTCACCTACCGCCCTTTTTGAGGCCTCCCAAGGTTTAAAACCATTGTCAACATAGCGGTAAATATTTTCAACTACAACAATGGCATTATCCACCAACATTCCCAGAGCCAATATAAGTGCGAAAAGCACCATCATGTTAATTCGGAATCCAATTAAATTGATAATCACAAACGATATCATCATTGAGGTAGGAATTGCAAATCCAACAAACAATGCATTTCGTGTCCCTAAAAAGAAGAAAAGAACTACAATTACGAAGATTACTCCCATAATCATGCTATTCTCTAAATTGCTTAATTGTTCTTTTACCTGCTCGCTTTGGTCGTTGGTTATTGATATTTTTAAATCTTTAGGCAACATATTATTTGCCTGTGATTTGTTGAGTACCTCAAAAACCTGTTTGGTAGTAGAAAGTAAATTTTCACCCCCCTTTTTAACTACCTGAACCGATACTACAGCTTCATTATTCAAACGGGCAAAAGTTGAGGGTTCTTCGTAACCATCAATTACCTCAGCCACATCGCGCAAATAAACAATATTGCCGTCTTTAGTGCTAATTATGATATTCTCAATGTCCTTCATGGAATCGAACTCACCCAATACACGAATATTTCTTCGCGTTTGTCCAAGCATAATTTCACCACCCGACATGGTAATGTTTTCACCTTGCACGGCTCCAATAATATTATTGAAAGATAAGTCGTAAGCTTCAAGTTTAAATAAATCAACGTTAATTTTAATTTCACGCTCGTTTACACCTTCAATTAATACTTTCGAAACTTCTTTTATTTCCTCCATCTCATCTTCGAGATATTCCGCATATTTTTTAAGTTCTTCAATGCTATAATCGCCCGATAGGTTTATGTTTAGAATAGGAAATTCCGAAAAGTCAATATCCATAACCATAGGGTCGGTGGGTAAATCATTGGGAAGTTCACCAGCCGTATTATCAACCCCGTCTTTCACTCTACGTAAAGCATCTTCAATATCAACGTCGGTGTTAAATTCAACAAATATCATCGATGCATCTTGTGCCGAAATTGAAGTAATTTCTTTTAAACCACGAACATTCTCTAACTCTTTCTCAAGCGGACGAGTAACGAGGTTTTCAATATCTTCAGGGGCATTACCCGGATATACTGTATTAACCACAATTTGTGGCCACACAATTTCAGGGAAAAGTTCTTTTGGAAGTGTTTGGTATGAACTTATTCCGAAAATTAAAAGAATTGCGGTTAATAGATAAACCGTATTTTTATTTTTTAAAGCAATGGTAGTTAGTTTAAACTCCCTGTGCTTATTGTCATTATTTATATTTGTACTCATTTTAAGAAAGTATCAAAAAGTTATTTTATATCAACTGGAATACCGGTACTTACCATGTTAAATCCTTTAACAATTACTTTGTCACCTTTATCAAGGCCAGTGGCTACAACTGTTTTTTCTTGGTATGAAAGACCCGTTGTAATGTATTTTTTTGCAACTAATTGTTCGTTGCTTTTATTTTTAACCACATATACATAATTACCGGAAATATCTTTGCGAATTACTAAGGATGGAACCACAAAAGCATTATCAGATGTAAAATCGTTTATTTGAATGGTAGAAACCATATTAGGTTTAATAATTTCTTTTGGGTTATCAATATTAAGCTCTATTTCAAAAGTTCTGCTTTTTGGGTTAATAACTTTCGATACCCTTACAATGCTTGTTTCTTCAATAAAATTAGGTAACGATGAAAAGTAAAGATTGACTTTTTGTCCTTTAATAACCTTTCCAATGTATTTTTCAGAAACATTTGCTTTAATGGTCATTTTACTCAAATTAACAAACTCAATTACAGGCATACCGGGGCCTGCCATTTCACCTTTTTTATGGTAAATTTTATTTACTGTTCCGGCATAAGGCGCACGAAGTTGCGACATTCTCATCTGAGATTGTAAAGCATCAAGTTGGGCTTCTAATCCTTCTTTGGCCGATTTAGCCTGAAGGTATTGCATTTCAGAACCAATTTTTTGATCCCATAATGTTTTTTGCTTTTCATAGGATGTGGTAGCCATTTCCAAACCAGATTTTATTCCCTTAATCTGATTTTCAATAGCTTCGGTATTTAAAGTAAGCAGTAAAGTTCCCTTTTCAACCACCTGACCTTCTTTAACCAATATATCTTTTATTTTGCCATTCATTTCTGGCGAAATCATTCCATATTTATCGGCTTCAACATTACCGTAAATCAAAAAGTAATGGTTAAACTCTTCGCCTAACATTTCTTTTACCGATACGGGAATATTATTTGATTTATGAACGGTATCTGTTAATTTTTTTTCTAACCCAGCTATTTGTTGTTCAATATTTATTATTTGCTGTTTCTTTTGTAGAATCTGCTTTTTTATAGCTTCATCGCCTGAACGACCACAAGATGCTAGCAAAAGAACTATGGGTAATATTTTTACAAGTGTTTTCATTTTTATATCTGTTTTGGGTTTTTTTACTAAAGTTTATTATATGCTTTATCAAGAGCAATTTTTGCTGTTAACAGTTCTTGTATTGCAGTAGCATACGTTAATTGCGATTGTAAGTATTGATTGTTAAAAATTGATAATTCTAATGATGAAACAACACCTTCTCTAAAACGAATTGTAGCCTTATTCAATACTTTTTCGGAAAGCTCGAAATTCTCACGTTCGTTATAGTAGTTTTGAAGTGCAGTCCCATAATCTGATAATGCTTGATTGGCAGTTATCTTAATTCGCTCTGCTTCTTGGTCCTTCATGTTTTGAGCTTTATCGAGCTCAATTTTTGCCTGTCCAACTTTTGCAATACGCATTCCACTTGAAATAATTGGAACCGATAAGCTTATACCCACAATATGGCGAATATTGGTGTTAAAATCGGGTGTTTCAAATTGGTCTTTGTATTGGTAGAACCCTGAAAGTGTTGGCAGAAACATTGATTTCTCACGGTTTAAACTTAAAGACTGCAAATCTTCTTGAGTACTTAACATTTTGTAATCAATATTTTCCTCAAGGTTAAATTGGTAACTGACAGGTTCAATAATGTTGGTTTCTAACATATCTTCAAGCTTCTCAACTAACTCAACTTCAACATTCGCTTCAATTCCAATCTGATATTTAAATAGATTTGATAAATACTGAATTTGATTTTCAATTGTTCTTAATGTATTTTCGGTTCGCTTAACAGTCAAATTCAGTTGATCAACATCAGTATCTTCTACTAATCCTTGCTCGTAATATTTAACTGTGTGCTCATAATTTAATTTTAAATTTTCAAGTGTTTCTTTAAGCACGATCTTGTTTTCGTTCAAAATTAGAATGGCATAATATGATCCAGCAATTCCTTCACGAATATCTATCTTTACCTTATTGTAATTTTCTTGAGCAAATGCTTTATATGCTCTAGTAGCCTGCAAACCTATAATGTACTCACCACTAAAAATAAGCTGTGTAAGCATTATGTTGTATGATACATTGTTGGTTACACCCATGGTAATTGGTTCTCCAGGAACCATGCTATAAAAATCAGGGTTTCTAAAATCCCCACCATAAATAGGTTCATTATCTCCTTTATTTGCCCCCATTATTGTTTGAGGAAAATTAACCTCCGGAATTTCGGGCATATAAGTGTAATCAATTCCTCCACTAATTTGAGGCAAGCCAATGGCTGTAGTTTCCCAAATTTTCTTTTGTGCCGATTTAATATCTAACTTGGCATTTTTACTTACAAAAAAGTTGTCAATAGCAAATTCTTGAGCTTGCTGCAATGTGAATTTGTATATTGTGTCGTTTTGGGCAAAAACTTGCCCGCCGAACAGCCCAAGTATTAGCATTAGTGCTATTTGTTTTAATCTGTTCATCATGGTTATTCTTTTAAGTATTTATTAAAGTCGGTTAAATGTTTATTTAGTATTGTTTCGCCTTGTTTGGTTACCAAACCTCGTATATAGTAAGTCGCCATTTCTTTAATTACTTCAACTCTTTCTGCGTATGAATTCTTATATCCATCAGTTTCATGAAACTGATCAATTTTCTCGGTATGTAGTTGCGTAATTAATTCTTCGTTTATATCGTCTCTAAAAATTCCTGATTTTTTACCATTAACAATGCTATTCTTAATGGCATCTGAAAATAGTTTCTGGAATTTATCTTTCCATTCATTATGAATTGCTTGATAAAGCTTATGTAAATCGGTAATTGCAACAGGATTTATTGTGTTTAAAAAGCGCACAATAAATGCATTAAAACGCAAAAGTGCCTCAATGCTGTTGGCCGATGACAATAATATATGATCAATAGAGCTTTTAATTACAACAAATTCAGAGGCAATTACTTCAGTAATTAATTCATTTTTGTCGGCAACATGTTGATAAAGTGTTTTTTTTGAAATGCCAACAGCGCATGCAATATCATCCATGGTATTGGTTCTAATACCCGATGATCTAAAAAGTTGCGCCGACTTTTCAATTATATGTTTCCTTTCAATCATTGTAAACTTTCAATACTTTTAAAGTTTTTATAGTTTCACTTTTAACGATATTTACCGCTAAAAGTTTTATGTTTTGACTCTATTTATTAAAAGAAGTCATAATAAACCGATGCGAAAGTATATATTACTTTATAATTGGCCGAAAAAAAATCGGTGAATTGTAAAAACGGCTCGGTGAAATTCACAAAAACGATATTGGACTGTGCTTTGTTGCATTTTTTTACTAACCTAAATGTAAGCCGATATTTAGTTCAATTTAATATTAAAAATTACAATTTCTGGTCTACTTCCAATTCTCACCGGAGGTCCCCATGTTCCGTAACCCGATGACACATAAAAATGGGTATTCCCTTTTTTCTTTAAACCCCAATCAAGTTCAAAAACACGTTTGGTAATCATTCCGAATGGCCAGAATTGACCTTTATGGGTATGACCAGAAACCATTAAATCAATACCGGCTTTGGCTACTGAATTGTATTCTACAGGCTGGTGATCCATAAGAATTACAAGTTTATTTTCAGCCTCACCATTTACCAGCTTACTCACATTCTGTCGGTTTTTACCATTAAATCTTGGCATTTCGCGGTCTTCACGACCTATAATATAAAGTACGTCGTTTACATTAACAATGGTATCGCGTATGTATTGAATTCCGAATTTTGACAGGTAATCGATACTAATATCTGGCTTACCAATATATTCATGGTTTCCTGTTACTGCAAACTTTCCTAAAGGTGGGTTCAAACGATCAAAATGTTCTCCCATATTTTCTTTAATAACAGGTAGTGGATTGTGATCGACTAAATCGCCACCAAAAAGAACCAAATCAGGACTTTGTTTATTTAATTGATCAATTAGCTTTGATACTCTTTTGTTACCTATAATATGTCCCATATGAATATCGGTAACCAGTGCCACTTTCAATTCCTTTTTACCATTTCCAGGTTTGTCAATATCCAAATCGACATTTATAATTCTTGCATTTAAGGCATTTATATGCCCTGCAAAAACCAATAATAATGTAGCGGACATTACAGCAACGAAAACATTTGGGCCTTTTAATATGCCACTTAGCAAATTATGAGGAATGTACTGCCACCAACCATTGGTTAGGCGAACAATATCAATGGCCACAACAAATAAAAAAAGGTACCAAAGAATAACAAGCCAAAAAGAGCCTATGTATGTTATTACACTGCTAAGAGCATTTGGAGTTCCGCGTTCTAAAAATTGGCCTAAAATAAATGAAAAGGATAGAATCCAGAATACCCATTTAAAGACTGTACCGTATTGAGTTTCAGATAATGCTTGAGCTCCTCTGTTGTAAACATACCACGATCCTAAAAAGAAAATACCAAGGAAGACTGTAAAGAAAATAATGAATACCAAATATTTCATAATTGTAATTTTATAGATGTGCAAAACAAGCAAATACAATAAAAACAAGCAAAGTTTATTCGGTGAAGGTGGATTTTTGCACGGCGATTTGAGAGATGGGTATTTTATATAGAACTTAGGTTAATAACAAAAGCTGTAGGTAAAACTAAGCCTTTTTAAAGGTAGAATGTATAAATTTAAAAAAGCCACTCCCGATTGGTAGTGGCTTTAAATATATTTTTTATTAAAAATATTAGAGGATTGATTCCATTGAAGTCATTGCAGAACGTAATTCTTCACCAATGTATTCAACAGAGTGATTGCGAATTTCGTCGTTTATAGCAATTAATAATTTGTTATCAACGCCGGCTCCTATACCTTCATTATAGTTTTTACCAATAACATTGGTGTCAATGTTGGACATAAAATCAGCCAATAAAGGCTTGCAAGCATGGTCGAACAAGTAACATCCGTACTCAGCAGTATCAGAAATTACACGATTCATTTCAAATAGTTTTTTCTTAGCAATAGTGTTAGCAATAAGTGGAGTTTCGTGAAGCGATTCGTAGTAAGCCGATTCTTCTTTAATTCCACTTTCTGTCATTACTTCAAATGCTAACTCAACACCCGACTTAACAAAAGCAACTAATAAAACACCATTATCGAAGTATTCTTGTTCTGAAATTTCAACATCTCTGGCCGGCGTTTTTTCAAAATCAGTTTCGCCTGTTGCAGCTCTCCAAGCTAAAAGATTCTTATCGCTATTAGCCCAGTCTTCCATCATAGTTGATGAGAAAGTTCCGTCTATAATGTCGTCCATATGCTTTTCGAACAATGGGCGCATAATTGATTTTAATTCTTCGGCTAATTCAAAAGCTTTAACTTTTGCAGGATTCGATAAACGATCCATCATGTTGGTAATACCACCAAGTTTTAATGCTTCAGTAATAACTTCCCAACCGTATTGAATTAATTTCGAAGCATAACCTTTGTCAATTCCTTTTTCAACCATTTTGTTAAAGCTAAGAATTGAACCTGTTTGCAATACACCACAAAGAATGGTTTGCTCACCCATAAGATCCGATTTTACTTCAGCAACATAGCTTGATAGTAAAACGCCGGCTTTATGACCACCAGTTCCAACGCAATATGCTTTAGCAATTTCTAATCCGTCGCCATTAGGGTCGTTTTCGCGGTGAACAGCAATTAGGGTAGGTACACCAAATCCGCGCAAGTATTCAGCACGAACCTCAGAAGCTGGAGACTTCGGAGCAACCATGATAACCGTAATGTCTTCACGAATTTGCATTCCTTCTTCAACAATGTTAAAACCGTGTGAGTAAGAAAGACAAGCACCTTTTTTCATTAAAGGAACTGTTTTTGATACTACAGGAGTATGATATTTATCGGGAGTAAGGTTTAAAACTAAATCTGCTTGAGGAATCATAGCTTCGAAAGTACCTACTTCAAAATTGTTTTCAATAGCATTGGTATATGAAACTTGTTTCTCGTCAATTTCCTCTTGGCGAATTGCGTAAGATATGTCAAGACCGCTATCGCGCATGTTTAAACCTTGAGCAAGCCCTTGAGCTCCACAACCAAGAATAACGATTTTTTTACCTGTAAGTTTTTGTACTCCGTCAGCGAATTCTGATTCATCCATGAAATCGCATTTTCCTAACTCTTCTAACTGAAGACGTAATGGAAGTGAATTAAAATAATTTGCCATTTTACAATATGTATTTAATGTTATTACTAGTTTACAATGTTCTTACAGCGCAAATGTAATGAGATAACTGCATGATACAAAGTAAATACTAATGCAATAATTATTGTTGATGTAAATGGTGGTGATTTAGGTACTTTTCATGGGTTGAATTTACCGCCGTTTTCCAGACCGTATTAAAAAACTATTTAATATACTGCTTGGAAGCCGGTGGTTCAGTATTAGTAACCTTTCCTATACGGCAAAGGAAGTAACAACACTTTTCGTTTTTTAAAACATTTACCAAGTAATTTACATATGTGCAATCTTACATAAAAGTACATAATAGTGTATGTTTGTAAATTCGGGATAAACCTAGTGCAAGAACTTAAAAGCATGTTCTAACTTTAAAGTGAATTAAAAGTGCAAGGCTGTGCGTTTTCCTAAATTACTGTTTCCCCTTTCTATAATGCAAAGTATATAGTAATACTCACCGTTTTAAAAATGGTCATACTAAGCTTGTGTCATAACTTGCTTGTCTGATTTGCCAAGACCTATATATTTGCTATTTTTGAAACCCAAACCAAAATTGATATAGTAATGAAATATTTCTGGATTGTACTTATCACAATAACTGTATTTAGTAATTGTAAAGAGGACGAAACATATATATGGGAAGATGATGATTTTGCTCAGAAAATAGAAGTAGGAGTTCATGATTTTATTTTGGATGTAGCATCGAAAAGGGTGTATGAATATAGTCAGATTGCTCTAGATTTAAATCAAGAATTAAGGAGGACGTATAGCCGTGTTGAACCAGTAAGTTATTTTTTGTATTACGATAGCGTTACAGTTCATGAAAATGATAACCAGATACTTGTGAATTACAACATACAAGACCAGGACTCTGCTTTTCTTTATTCTAAAAATAAATTTACAAAAGGTAGTACTTTAAAGGTTACACTATGGGCATCATGGTATTATAAAGATAAAGAAGGCTCAGATTATACTAATGGTGATGAGATGTTTTTTGGTATTGAAAAAGAAGAGATACAAATTAATGTACAAAATATTCAAGTATTAGAAACCTTAAGTTCATTTAAGGATGCAAAATATGATAATACGATATATTTTGTTCCGCAATTTAGAATTGATTACAAGCCCAATGAAATTTTTAGTCACCCAAGGTATGGATACAATGACAAGTATAAATTTGAACTTGAATATTTGTTGAAACGTGAGAATGGAGAGGAGTTGCAATTAACGGAAGTTGTTACTGATAGCTTGGTTTATCTGACCTATGAGGGATCATTAGAGTTAAATAGCAAGTATACCTGTAAAGTTAATGCTAATTGGTTTGTTAAACATATGTTTGACGATTGGATACTTTGCGAGGATTATGTGGAAACCATTGAAAAGGAGTTTACAACTATGCCGATTATTGATTTAGATTTAACCAATCAAAATTTTGATGTTACCTATCCTTTATATAGGCAATGTAATTTTTTAATTGATGAGTATTCTAAAGGATATTTTAGACCTTCAGACAGGGAATTGGTTAAATATTTCTCAGAACAAACCTTTTATGTTAAGTTTTCCGACATTGAATCTAGCGATTCAATAACAATGAACGCAAACTATAATAATCAACTTGATGTATTTGAATACGATATTCCTGATGATTATTTAGAACTTGAGCATATTTATTCAGTTTCTTTTTTTATTGATTCTAACGAGAAGGCTGTATACAATTATCATTTTAGAACAAGCATGTATCGTTCATTTGAAGAAAAATGGATAAAGGAAGAGTTACTAACTGAAGGTGGCACCTGGGGTGTTCCAGGATCAACTGGTATTAGAATTAATGTTTGGCCTGTAAATGAAAGAATGGATGGCTATGAAAGTATTGCATGCGGTGATGTGGCAACCCAATTACCATTAATTCAATTTAAATCGCAAATACCCGAAGAATGGAAAGAAACAAAGCAATATCAAATTTATTTTGTTAGAAATTTGATTATAGACAGAGATGCGAATGATCAAAAGTTTGGTTTACCTCCTATTGATGCAATTCAGTTTTGTAATACTCCATTCTTTTTATCGGATGGTCATATTAATGGGGAACCATATGAGTTTATTGATTTTGGTCATAATTGGACATGGAATGTGATAGGTCAGATGTTTCAGGATTATGAAAATAACAAATCGAAGGCAGGAATTGCATTAGATTCATTTGATGATTTGAATATTAATTTTGGGGTGGGTGGAAATGCATTTGAATTTCCACTAATAGATATTTCCTATGTTTTACCGGGTATAAATGTTGCCACCACAACTTTTGAGAATTATGAGGTAAGATAAAAATTGTCCTTACTACATTTAAAGCTGATGAGATACTGTAATTGTACCTTTAATTAAAACCTTTAGTACATAATTAATTGATAATGAGAAAATATATAGCGATATTAATGGTTGTTTTTGTATGTTGTTCTAAAAAGGAAGACCTTAATGTTTGGGAATATGAGCAATTTTCGACAGAAATAAAATCAAAAAATATAAATCTGGTAAAGGATGAAGTAAATTCGGATGTTTATGCTTATTTCAATTTTGAACTAGCGTTAAATGAAACGAAGTACTTAAATGACGACAAAGATCTTTTATATAACATTGAATACGATAGTGTAATAGCTGAGGTCAATACTAAAAAATTGAAAATAGAATATAGCTTTCGTAACGATTCGGTTATTATTACATCCAGTGAAGCAATTTATGAGACTGGAGATTTAGAATTGACTATTTGGGGTAGTTGGTTTTATAGAGACCGGCAAGAGCAAAAATATACTGATGGAAATCCAGTATATATTGAGCCAGTAAGTCAAACAATAAAGTTGCATACAAATTCTAAATTACCAATTGAAGCTTTTAAAGGTTTTGAAGAAAACGAGCAAACAAATTCAATTTATTACGAACCCATAGTAAACTTAAGGTATGTACCAGATATTGAATATAAAAAGGAGAACATAAGGTACAAGTATGCACTTGAATACTATTTAAAACATAATAACCAATCGATTGATTTAACATACAAATCTTTAGAACACAATGTAATTCAGTTAATGTGCAATGGCAGCTTGGAGTTAGATCAGAAGTATCAGTTTGGTGTTATTGCTAAATGGTTTAGACAAGATTCACGTGGATTATGGCAATCATGCCAAGGTTATGATGAAATATTAGAGCAAGAAATAATTTCTGTTGAGGCCTCAGTTCCGGAAATAACTAGCGGAAGTTTTTTGGCTACCTATCCAATTAGCAGACAATTCCACTTTTTAAAAGATGAGTACAATAAAGGTTATTTTTTGCCTAAGGATAGGGTGCTTGCTAAGTATTTAACTAACAATGATTTATTTGTAACCATATACGATATAATTAATAATGAAAGTGAAAATGCAATAATAAAGTACAATGAAAATAATAATTCATTTGAATATGATTTGCCGACCGAATTTTTAAAAAACGAAATAATCTATAAGCTAAGTTTATTTAATTCTGAAAACGAAGATGAGTCAATATATGACTATCATTTTAGAACAAGTTATTACAATACCTTCACTGAAAAATGGAATGGAGAGGGGTTGCTAAGCTCCTATAGCAATATGTGGAGCATGTCTCAATTACGTCCGGGTGAGAGTTTAATTATTGGATATTCTTTTGGCATGAATGTTTTTCCAGTAAACGAGGAAATGGATCGGTACGAAAATAATAGTTCAACTTTAATGTCGAGTGAATTTCCATTAATTCAATTTAGTTCTGAAATTCCTGAAATAATGCAAGGAACTTCAGAATTAGCTCTGTATTCGATTGACAATATCACCATTAATAGAGATGATAAATATGAGAAATTTGGTTATCCTCCTTTAGATGCTATTTATTTTAGTGGGGATAGGTTGTTTTTATCAGATGAATATATAAATGGGGGAGAGTATATTTTAGGCAATATTTACACTTGGGTTTATTTTGTAACAGCCTTGGCTGCATTGGATTTAGACCCGGTGGTTGCAAGAGTTAATTCAGCATACCCTGATAAAGAAAAAATAAGAGATAAGGTTACAGGTTTAAAGATAGAACTTCCATCCATGGAAATTTCATATGTTTTACCAGGAATAAACATAGCAACTACTACTTTTAACAATTATGTAATTCCCGGTTGGGTTGATGAAGAGAATTAGGTTAATGATAATTCTTATTGCTATGATGCAAAGGAGAAGTACCACAAACTTTTTAATTATAGGATAAGGTAAACCAACCCTGTAATTGAAGTACCGAATTGAAATTTATTAAACAAATACTATTTTTAAGACATTTAAATCAAAACTTATATACAATGAAATATACGTTTTATGCTCTTTTATTTTCCTCGTTATTAATTTTTTGCTGTACTGAAAAGGAAGAGAATTATATATGGGATTATGCTGATTTTGAAAAAGAAATTAAATCTCAAAATGTAAAACTGGTTTTAGGCGAAATTCCAGAAAGTGTATATGCATACTTCCAGTTTGAATTAGACTTAAATAGAAAAGAATTTCCTTCGAATAATATCGAGTTAAGTTATTTTGTTAAGTATGATAGTGTTTCGGTAGCAGTTAATGACAAAAAGATTGCTGTTGATTTTTTCTTCATGGATAATTCCGTGAGAGTTACTTCAATTGAAGGCTTGCCTGAAGCAGGCCTTGTTGAAATAACTGTATCGGGAACTTGGTATTATGAAGATGCTGATAATAATAAATATAGTGATTCTGGATCAGTGTTGATAGAATCGGTTAGTGAAACGATTACAATTAATGGGAAGGCAAAATTACCTTTTATTGCTTTGGATGAATTTGAAGAAAGTTCTCTTACTGCTTCAGTTTTTTATGAACCAAAACTGGATTTACGAAAATTACCAAACGAGGAGTATGAAAAAAGAGGTGATGCCATTTATAAATATGAATTGGAATGTAAATTATTATCAGATGATACTGAAATTGAAATTGGATATAGTTTTGTTAACGATAAACAAATACAGTTAGAATATGCTAATAATCTTGGACAAGGTAAGGATTACACATACAGAGTTATTGGAAAATGGAAGGTAAAGCACGAATTTGGAAATTGGCAGTATTGCGAAGGTTTTTATGAAATTAAAGATTTAAAGATTCGTGTTAGTGAAGTTGGATTCGAAAATATTACAAATGAAAGTTTTCAAGTTACTTATCCCTTATATAGACAACTGAACTTTTTAAAAAACGAATACGATTTTGGTTACTTTATACCTAATGAAAGGTCGTTAACTAAATTTCTACGCACTTATAATTATAAAGTTAAAATTGAAGATATTCAAACTAATGAAAATGAAGTTTCAGATCTTGTTTACAATAATGACAAGCAACTTTTCGAGTATGAAATGCCTACGAACCTTTTAAAGAATGAAACTATATACCGAGTAGATTTGACAGGAGGAGTTGACGATGAAAGTGTAGTTTATTCCTACCATTTTCGCACGAGTCACTATAATTCATTTATAGATAAATGGGAGAGCGAAGAACCATTAAGCTTAATAAGGTCAACGTTCGGTACGATTGACAGGAACAATGTCGTCATTGGAAGATCATTTCCCATATATTGCAACGGTGTTTATGAATACTATGATTTATATGAAAGCTATGATATCAACGCAACAAAGCAAAGCATAAGTTTACTGCGTTTTACGGGGGGTGTCCCTTCAATTATGGAGAATACAAAAGAGCTGGCGATGTATTCGATAGATGATTTAAGTTTTGGGAGAATTGAGATTTATAAGAAATTTGATTACCCACCTTTGAATGCCATATTTTTTAATAGCCAAGAAGTTTTAAGTGATGAAAATATTCAAGAAAAGGAATATGTTGTTGAAGAAACACGGATGCAATGGGTATATTATGTAACTGCTTTAGCAGCAATTGACTTCGAGAACCATTATCCTTTTGCAAACGATCCATTTCCTCAAAAGGAAAGTCTGTGGGAAATAATAAAAGATAATAGTATTACAACAATTGACTACCCTTTAATAGATATTGAGTATGTGCTGCCAGGCATTGATATAACAACCTCAAAAATTGAGGGCTATGAGATACCAGAATAAGTATAACTTAATTGATGCTTTAAATTATTGTTTCCTCTTTCTATACTGCAAAGGCGTAGTGCCACAAGCCTTTTTAAAAAACTTAGTAAAATAGCTTTGATCAGAAAAGTTCATATAGTCGGCAATTTCGGTTACAGTCATTTCGGTGTGTATTAGCAGGCGTTTGGTTTCTAGTATAACCTTATTTTGCAGCAATTTGGCCGATGTATTGCCCGTAACCTGTTTAACCATTTGAGTTAAATGGTTAGGAGTTATAGAAAGCATTTCGGCATATTCATTTATTGAAAGGTTTTTTTGGTAGTTTTCTTCAATTAATTGGAAGAGGTTTTTTACCAGTAAATGTCCTCGGCTTTTTTGAATACCAAAAGTTTCGGCCGGGTAAAGTTTGTTGCAGGTTTGTAATATTAAATCGAGTATGGAGCTAACCAATTCACTATTCTCACTAGTAACTTCTTGGCAACCACGTATAAAAAGTTGATGCAAAAAGTTAATATCCGTTTCTTCTTTTAACAAAAGCGGAGGGTTATCCTGATCAACTGAAAAGAAAAAAGGGAGTTCCAACAATTTGTTTTTATTGGCCTGATTTAAAAGATAGAATTCCGCAGTAAACAGAAAAATATAGCCATGAATGTCATGCGAAAGTTCAAGCTTATGAGCCTGCCCTGGCGATAGGAAAAAAATAGATGGGGGTTTTATAAAATATTTGTGACTATCGATAATATGAAAACCAGAGCCCTTGGTTAAAAACAACACTTCATAAAAATCGTGCTTATGAGGATACGATACTTGAAAATGGCGGTTGGCATCGAATACTTCAACTTGATACATTTTACTGCGTTGATTAGGAGTAGTGAATTCTCCTAAGCTATAAGTGGGTATGTGTTTTGAATTTGCCACGGGTTTTTAAAACGGTTCATTTTTATAATACTACGGTATGCTTTTAATTATTAACGCCTCCTCATAGTAGTCTAAAAAATTTCTTCTGTTTGAATTAAACAACTCAGAAATTTCTTGTTGTATTTTAGTTCTTTCTTCCGAATCTAGGTTGCCACACAATTCCAAATATTCCATAAAGTAATAAGTAGTTAAAAATAGGGAGTGCAACTCGATATAGTTTAACCACATCATATTTTTTGTAAGTGTTATTATGGTCTCATCAATTTTTTTTATTGAAAACTTAAATAAAGATTTGCTTTTTTTCGAGTTTTGCTCATAATACTCAAAAATAAATGAGTTTATTTTATGATATAAATGAAAAGAGTAATTGCTTGAAAATTCTTTTTTTGAAATTAAAAAGCCCAAATATTGTGTGCTTACTTTATTCAATAATTCATTAAATGCCGTTTTATTAGCGGGTATTTTATTGGGCCATGGTTCAAAAGGTTTAAATAATTCTGTCGACATTGTTTGCCAATAACTTGGTTCAAATATTTCATCAATAAATTCGTAATCAATGTTTTTCAAGTTTAAAATGGTCTTAGCAATATCACGATCTGCAATATTTGGTTTTAAACAAGGAGCGCATGCATTGTCGAGTAGAGGTTGAATTAAAAACCAAGCATTCCAATATGCTTCACTTTCAATAATTACTTTATAGTTTTTCTCTAAAAAAGGGATTAAAATTTTACAATTATTTGTTGACCGTAACAATTCCACTACTTCAGCCAACTTCTCGCTTCCTTTGTCTATATAAATATCCAAATAATTAGGTATTTCATTTTGCCTGTCATTTACAAGTAACCATACTATAACATAATAATTATAGTAATCATCAGCCAATTTGTATGCTTCAGGGTAACGTTCTTTAAAGTTTAATAAGAATGCAATAAAATCATCATATTTATCATCTTTGAGATGTGGTGCTACCAATTCAAAAATTGCTTCATTCTCTAAACCAGCATATTCAACAAGATCTGGCATTGTATCAAAAAGGAGGTTAAGGTGGGCTATTTGTGCTTTATAATCTTTTAGTAGTCTAAAATCATCCCACCATTTGTCAAGCAATTCATTTTGTTCATCAGTCAAATTTGGATCTTTGTACGGTGTATCCTCATCGTCCGATGATATCCAATCCTCAGGATTATCCCAAGGCTCAGGTAAGTCTGTATTCTCAGCTATATATTTTGTTTTTAATACCTCAAGTTTTTCGTTTTCCTGATCAGAAATAAGACAACACTTTTTATACTTTTTACCGCTACCACAGTGGCATGCATCATTTCTTCCAATATCTACACTCATAATAATAGCGGTTAATTTTTATTACCAACTTAGCGCAAAAATGAGTATATTTATTTGTAAAATGAAATTAATACAACCATTAATACTTTTTTCAGTAAAGAATATGCATATGGAAAATGGATTGATGTAATGTTGTTAAGTGTTGAATAATAACATTATAATAATATAAACATAGGTAATTTGTCTAATTGGGTATTGTATTTAAATTTTATTTTTTTGTTTGTGCTTAAAAAATAATCCTTAAATTTGTTTTACATTTTAAAAATAATAATGATAATAAACCTTAACATAGTCATTTCAGTCGTTCTTGTCAATATTGGCAACGAAACAGGAGTGTTATAGTTAAAATTAAAATATTTTACCAAAGGCTCTTCAGTGTATGAAGGGCCTTTTTTAGTAAAACAGGCCACACCTGATATAATTATTGAGACATGTCGAAGCAATAATTATATATTTTATGAAATGGGCATGTTTTGATAGATAAAAATAGAAATATAAGAATACTTAATAATATTAAACATGAATTACAAAATACCTTTAAGAAGTAATACCACAAAGTTAGGTGCTAAAATGGCAGGAGCCCGAGCACTGTGGAGAGCAAATGGAATGAAAGAAGACCAATTTAAAGCACCTGTTATTGCCGTAGTTAATTCGTTTACTCAATTTGTTCCAGGTCATGTTCATTTAAAAGACATAGGACAAGAAGTAAAAAAAATAATTGAAGCTGAAGGGTGTTTTGCTCCAGAATTTAATACCATTGCTGTTGATGATGGAATTGCCATGGGACACGATGGTATGCTGTATTCACTTCCTTCGCGCGAAATAATTGCCGATAGTGTTGAGTATATGTGTAACGCGCATAAAGCCGATGCCATGATTTGCATTAGCAATTGCGATAAAATTACTCCGGGTATGTTAATGGCCGCCATGCGTTTGAACATTCCTGTAATTTTTGTATCAGGCGGGCCAATGGAGGCGGGTGTAGTGAATGGTAAAAAGTACGATTTGGTTGATGCCATTGTGTTGGGTGCCGACGATAAAACGCAACCAGAACTCCTTAAAGCTGTTGAGCAAAATGCTTGTCCTACTTGTGGTTCATGTTCGGGTATGTTTACCGCAAACTCAATGAATTGCTTAAACGAGGCTATAGGATTGGCATTACCAGGTAATGGTACTGTTGTAGCTACACATACGAATCGTGTTGAGTTGTTCAAAAAAGCCGCAAAACAAATTGTTAAAAGCACCTATGCTTATTATAGAGACGGTGACACTTCGGTTTTACCAAGAAATATTGCAACTAAGGCTTCATTTCTTAACGCAATGAGTTTGGATATTGCCATGGGTGGTTCAACCAATACAGTACTTCACTTATTAGCTATTGCCAACGAGGCTGAAGTTGATTTTACCATGAAGGAAATGGACGAGTTATCGAGAAAAGTACCCTATTTGTGTAAAGTATCACCCAATACGCCAAAATATCACATAGAAGATGTTAACCGTGCAGGTGGTATTATGTCTATACTAAGTGAGCTTGACAAAGGAGGGTTACTTGATACATCAGTATCAAGAGCCGACGGTCTTACTTTAAAACAAGCTTTAGAGCAATTCGACGTTACTTTGGATTCACAGGGCGATGAAGCAAAAAACATATATTCATCAGCACCTGCCCGCACTGGTTTAAACTTAACCATGGGATCGCACTCTGTTAAATTTAAAACTTTAGATACGGATCGTGATAACGGATGTATTAGAAGTGTTGAAAGTGCCTACTCTAAAGATGGTGGTTTAGCAGTACTTTTCGGAAATTTAGCCGAAAACGGATGTATTGTAAAAACAGCCGGTGTTGATGAATCTGTATGGAAGTTTTCAGGCCCGGCAAAAGTATTTGATTCGCAAGATGATGCTTGCACAGGAATATTAAACGGTTCGGTAAAAGCGGGAGATGTAGTCGTTATTCGTTATGAAGGGCCTAAAGGTGGTCCGGGTATGCAAGAAATGCTTTATCCAACATCATTCTTAAAAAGTAAAGGTTTAGGAAAAGTTTGTGCTTTAATTACCGACGGTCGTTTTTCAGGAGGTACATCAGGTTTATCAATTGGTCATGCATCGCCTGAAGCTGCAAGTAAGGGAGCAATTGCATTGGTTAAAGATGGAGATACTATTGAAATTGATATACCTAACAGAAGCATGAATTTAGCTGTTGATGCGGCTGAGTTGCTAGCGCGGCGAGACGCTGAAGAAGCTAAAGGTAAAGAAGGATACCAACCAAACCGTGTGCGAGTCGTCAGCAAGGCTCTTAAGCAGTATGCTTATTTTGTAAGTTCTGCTGATAAAGGAGCCGTTAGAGAAATTGATTAGAAATAGCAACAATAAATAATACGGGATAGGCTGAGCCAATTCATAAAAATAATAGTCATTAAAAACCAATTCTTATGGGAACACAAACCATTGAAGAAAAAAAAGTAGCTCAAACAGAAACAGTAAATGTTACTGGTTCCGATGCTTTGCTTTTATCATTAATAACAGAAGGAGCTTCAACAATATTTGGATATCCGGGTGGAGCCATTATGCCACTGTACGATAAATTAATGGACTATAAAGATAAATTAAAACATATATTAACCCGCCACGAACAGGGAGCAATACATGCTGCTCAAGGATTTGCAAGGGTTACCGGAAAGCCCGGAGTTTGCTTTGCAACCTCTGGTCCGGGTGCAACAAACCTTATTACTGGTATTGCCGATGCGTATATGGATTCAACGCCTTTAGTTTGTATTACAGGCCAAGTATTTTCTGCATTGTTAGGTACTGACGGTTTTCAAGAAACGGATGTTGTAGGTGTTACCATGCCTGTTACGAAATGGAATTATCAGGTAACAAAAGCAGAAGAAATTCCTGAAGCAATTGCAAAAGCTTTTTACATTGCTTGTTCAGGTCGTCCGGGACCAGTGGTTATTGATGTTACCAAAGATGCCATGATGAACAAATGTGATTATAGCTATAAAAGATGCAAATACATTCGTAGCTACATACCTGAGCCACGAGTAAATAATGTACAAATTGAGGCTGCTGCTAAGCTAATTAATGAAGCTAAAAAACCATTGGCAGTTGTAGGGCAAGGGGTAATCTTAGGTAATGCAGAAAAAGAATTACTTGATTTTGTAAATAAATCGGGTGTTGCTGTTGCCACAACCTTACTGGGCTTGTCAGCCATTCCTAACAATCATGCTCAGTATACAGGTACCGTAGGTATGCATGGTAATGCAGGGCCAAATATAAAAACCAATGACTGCGATTTGCTAATTGCAATTGGAATGCGTTTTGATGATCGCGTTACAGGTGTTGTAGCCAAGTATGCACCTCAGGCCAAAAAAATTCATTTTGAAATTGATAAAGCTGAAATAAATAAAATTATTCAGGTTGATGCCCCGGTTCTAGGTAATGTAGGAGAAACTCTGGCACAGATACTAGATTATATTCAACCAAAACAGTATCCTGAATGGCTAGCTGAGTTTAAAGCATGTGATAAAGTTGAATATGACCGCGTTATAAAAGAGGAATTGCATCCTGCCGACGGAAAAATAAACATGGGTGAAGTTATTGAAGTATTGAATGATAGTGCAAAAGGCGATGCTATTATTTGTACCGATGTAGGTCAG
Organism: Salinivirgaceae bacterium; assembly: GCA_027858735.1. Taxonomy (GTDB): domain Bacteria; phylum Bacteroidota; class Bacteroidia; order Bacteroidales; family SZUA-534; genus GH45. The sequence continues at coordinate 7,758 of JAQICC010000325.1, read as the reverse complement.
CATCAAATGTTTGCTATGCGCTATTGCAATTTTAATAGCACACGTACTTGGGTAACATCGGGTGGATTAGGAACTATGGGTTTTGGTTTGCCAGCGGCTATGGGTGCTCAATTTGGGTGTCCTGATAAAAAAGTTGTTTCAATTTCGGGCGATGGTGGTTTTCAAATGACCATGCAAGAATTAGGAACAATAGCCTATAATAAACTACCTGTTAAAATGATTGTATTGAATAACAATTTCTTAGGTATGGTTCGCCAGTGGCAAGAATTATTCTTTGAAGAACGTTATTCCAATACGCCAATTAGCAGTCCTGATTTTGTAGCTTTAGCGGCTTCGTATAAAATTGAAGGCGAGACCGTATTAGATAGAAGCACCCTTAAAGATGCAATAGAACGCATGTATAATTCTGAAGGAGCTTATATTCTTGAGATTAAGGTTACGGCTAAAGGAAATGTATTTCCAATGGTTCCGGCCGGAGCTTCAGTGAGCGATATACTATACGGAGACGAAAATAAAAAATAAAACTCAGAGCTATGAATCAAGAATTTACATTAACAATATTTTCGGAAAACAGCATAGGTTTGTTAAACCGAATTACCATAATATTTACACGACGTAAAATAAACATTGATAGTTTAACGGTTTCAGAGTCAGCATTAAAAGGTATTTTTAAATTTACTATTGTTGTTGACTCTACCGAGCAGATGGCCAAAAATTTGGTTAAGCAAATGGAGAAGCAAATTGATGTTATTCGTGCATTTTACCTAACGGAGGATGAAATCTTGCATCAAGAAATTGCGATGTATAAAATTGAAACTTCGTCTTTACTCGAAACAAATTTAATTGAGGGTATAATTCGTAGATACAATGCCCGAATACTTGAACTTACAAAAGAATATACGGTAATTGAAAAAACAGGGCATAAAGCTGAAACGCAAGAGCTTTTTGAACAGCTTAAACCTTATGGTGTTCTGCAATTTGTTCGTTCAGGTAGAGTGGCTATTACGAGACTTAAAAAAGAACATTTAAGTTCGTATCTTGAAAATCTTGAAAAAGAGCATCGCGATCCTGTAACAGTTTAGATTTACGCTATAAAAGATATAGTAAAGGGCTGTCTATTTATTTGGGCAGCCTTTTTTATTAAAACCTTGAAAAATGACTCGTAATAACGAAGAAGTATATGAAGGATTAAAACATTATTTCATTATACGTTTTCCGCGACATGCTGGGGCTTTGGGTGTGTTTGTAAACCAGATTTTAGGATTGGGTGATGATATTACTTTATTGGTCTCATTAGTAGTCAAACCTATGGTACTTTCAGTCCATAGTGGTTTAGTTGAATATTCAAAAAAACACAATCGTGAAAAAGAACCAGCTTTAATAGGTATTGAGTTACAGAATAAAGAGAATTTTGCCGGATTAATTCAACGATTAAAAGATAAAGGTTTTGATTATGAGTATATAAATGATAAGCCTAACTTGTTTCAATATTTGGTTTAGGAATAGTTTTATTTTACAATAGCATTTGATAACGAGGTAAGCGAACTACTAAATTTTAGCCCAAAAGCTTCGCAATTAGCTGCGCTTAGTTCAAATCTTAGTTTGCCTTCACGAACAACAAAGTTTATCATGGAACCGTGCTTTGTTCCACCTTCAATCTCGGTAATTATAAGAGAATTTTTTCCACCTAGTTTTTGTGCAATAATATCAGCATTTTTTGAATAATTCTGATTATTTGAAAAGAATAAAATTTGACAATCGGTTACTTCATCAATGCTATTAAATTCCTTAACAACAATATTCTGGAAACCAAATTTTTTACCCACGGTTTGAGCTTGAAGATTTTTTAATATTTGACTCTCCTTTACTACACCTATTATAAAATCGCCCTCTTTGGCAGCATCTGGCCAACCAATGTAACGAATAAAATTAAGTGTAAACATGGCCTTGTATTTAGCTACAGCCGCATTTTGTGCAAATGATGCAGTGCTTATAACCATTAATATTAAAAAAACAGACTTTTTCATATTATAAAAATTAACCTAAAATAAAAGGTAAATTACGCTATTAAAAACCGTTATAAAAATCATTACTAATAATACGCAACAATAATACAATTGTTTGTATCAATTTAACTTAGTTTGTTTTGAAACAATATTCTATTTTTTGAATTACCCTAATTGTTTTGTTTTAAAGCGATTATTCCTTATTTATTGCCGCTAAAGATACACGATTTCTATTAATTTCATAATCTGTTTTTAAGAATAATTGATTAAACGACACAATATTAGATGAATAATTATAATTATTTATAGCTTATATTCATGTTTTTTTTAGCAATAAAGTATTTTTTTGTTAGAAAATGTAATTGAGCAGATTTGCGATAGCGAATCGCTCAATTTGGGTGATAGATATAAGCTGAATAATTCATGTGTTTAGTTTGATGTAGCTGTAAAGCTTGTCCCGAATTTACTTCGGGTGCGTAGGAAACCGCAGACATATCGATATATTTCATCCCGAAAGCCTTCGGGATTGCAACTTGGCCTCGCCGGCAGGCAGGCGAAACAGTATCTGTTCTGCAATGGCGGAATGCATTAAAATAAACGCGCCCGAAAATTTTCTTAATAATTATTTTACATTATCAAATTGCCTTTTAAAATTGATAATCAGAATATTAAATCAATTTTAATAAAATTTGTGAATCAATCATGATAAGTATTGAACTGTGAAAGATCGTTGGTTTTAATAAAATGAAATTATCTTTGCATCAGATTCAAGGATAGGAAATATGGCACAATCGAATTTTATTGATTACGTAAAGATTTTTACCAGAAGTGGTAATGGTGGGTCAGGCTCATCGCATATGCGCCGTGAAAAGTATATTGCAAAGGGCGGACCCGATGGTGGAGATGGAGGTAGAGGTGGCCATATTATTTTGCGCGGGAATGAGCAAATGTGGACTTTGTTACACTTAAAATACAAAAAACACGTATTTGCTGAAGATGGCGGATCAGGTTCAGACGGACTTAAAACGGGATCGGATGGAGGTGATGTTGTACTTGAAGTGCCCTTAGGAACTGTTATTAAAGACCCTGAAACTTTTGAAGAGTTGTTTGAAATTACCGAGCATAATCAAGAATATATATTGATGAAGGGAGGAATGGGTGGTTTAGGAAACAACAACTTTAAAACATCTACAAATCAGGCTCCACGTTATTCTCAGCCTGGCGAAGAGAGCATTGAAGGATGGCGTGTTTTTGAGCTTAAACTTTTAGCTGATGTTGGTTTGGTTGGGTTTCCAAATGCTGGAAAGTCAACTTTGCTATCGGTAGTTTCTGAAGCGAAACCTAAAATAGCCGATTATGCTTTTACTACTCTGGTTCCTAATTTAGGAATTGTTTCGTATCGCGATAACCGTTCATTTGTAATGGCCGACATTCCAGGAATCATTGAAGGAGCAAGTGAGGGGAAGGGTCTTGGATTAAGATTCTTGCGCCACATTGAACGTAACTCAATGTTATTATTTTTGGTGCCTGCCGATAGTGAAGATATAAACAAAGAGTATAATATACTGGTTAATGAGCTTAAGCTGTATAATCCTGAATTACTTGATAAGCAAAGAGTTTTAGCGATATCAAAATCAGATATGCTGGATGATGAATTAAAAGATGAGATTAAACACGACTTGCCTGATGTTCCTTATGTTTTTATTTCATCGGTAGCACAAGTGGGATTAAATGAAGTTAAAGACCTTATTTGGAAAGCATTAGGTCAATAGTAAGTTTATTATAAAATAAGAAGGCATTCCTTTAATTGAATACCTTTCTTATTTGTAGTAACAATCTATCGAATTAATACCAATATTTTTGCACCGGCATCATTGTCACTGCCAACAAATGCTAGTTCATGCGAGAGATTTATTTCTTTGGTACTAGTTTGGTAAACCGATTCGGTTTTAACGGGAATACCTGAAGTAACTTTATTCCACAATTCTGTTATTTTTTCTTCATTATTGCCAAAGAATACCGAACGGTAATTTAAAGTACTCAGCTCTCCAATTCCCATACCAAGAATACTACTTACTTTTACATTGGCATTTAAAATGCTACCGGTTAAATCGGTTTCAATAATTCCAATAAATTCACCTAACGATTCCCAAAGTTGAATTCTTTCTTCCTCCCTTCGTGCAGCTTCTTCTTGGGTTGCCTGAAGTTCTTCCATATTCTGGCGCATTTCTTCTTCTTGCGCAGCTAATTCTTCTGATTTATGCTGCGACTCGCCTAACAAATTTGCTGTTTTTTCGTTAATTTTTATTGAAGAAACGAATGAGGCAATGTTTTCACCAACTTTTTCAATGAAATCAATTTGATACGGTTCAAATGGTTTAAACGAAATGAGTTCAATTACACCATTTACAGTATTTTCTAATTTAATTGGAACAAGAAGTAGAGTTGTAGGATTTGAATCGCCCAAACCAGAGGTGATTTTCACATAATCCTCAGGAATTTCTTTTAAGTAAATAGTTTTTTCTTCAAATATAACCCGACCAACCAGTCCTTCACCTATCTTAATTTTCTTTTGCATTCTTTTGTTTCTGTCGTATGCAATTGCAGATATTAATTCATAGTGGACATCATCTTGGTCTTCGTCGTTAATAGTAAACAAGGCTCCTTGAACAGCTCCAACATAATCAATTAAACTACTTATTAGGTTGTATCCAAGGTTGTTAAGGCTTTCGCCGGATTGGCGCATAATATCGGCAAATTTACCAATGCCATTAGCGGCCCAACTTCTTCTTTCGTCCTCGAGGCGACGTTTATTTTCTTCGGTGCGTGCGTTATTCAAACTATCTCGCATGTGTAATAATGAATTTCCAAGAATATCATTTGCACCCATAGTTTTAAAATCGCTTTCGAAGTTGCCTTCACCAATTTCTTTTGAGAATTCTGAGGTTCGAATTAATGACTCTGTTAATGTATTTAAGGATTCTTGAATAGCTCCAAATTCGTCTTCCATTAAAATGTTTAATGGTTTGGGCTGTTCTCCTTTACCCAGCAAATCGACATGATGAAGAATTTTATTAACAGGTCTGGTAATAAGCTTTGAAATGTAAAGTGCTATAAATATTGAGAATAATACACCTACAATAGTAAAAATAAGGAAAATTATAAAAGAGCTTGTTAGTAACTGTAGCCCTTTCTCTTCAATATCAATAATTACTAATCTAACCAGATCTTTCCCACGGTCAAGTTTTGTAATAATACCAAGTCCGAATTCAGTTACTTCCTGATCAAGACCTTCATATTTTTCTGTCAGCAAGTTAATTTGTTGCTTAATTCGAACTCTTTTTACACTGTCAATTTTCGGATTATTAAGATCGTTTAATAACTGAATTTCTTGATTCTTTAAAATTTTAAATTGGTTGAATACTGGAAGTAGCTTTTTGTCATAATCGTATGCAATGGCTGTAGTAATAGCTATCAATTCAGTTTGTAAGGAATCGGTATCAAAGCTTTTATTTATTAAAAATTCGACTTCAACTTTCTCTAATTGGTCGTTAAAAAATTGAATCTGAAATTCATGTTCTCCCCACCAGTAATCTAAACGATTTTTATCGTATGTTTTTTCTAACTCAGTATATATATGCATATCAGCTCTTAGAAAGTATTTGCCTTCGAAAAAGGCATCCGATAAATTTATACTTGCCAGAGTTTCCTTTTGGTTCTTTTTTATTGATTGTTGAATAAAAATTGCAGTTAATCCTAATATTAAAATAAAGATTGCCAAAAGCAAAAAGCTTGAAAGAAGCTTAAATCGTACTGCTAATTTATTTAATAAGTTTCTCATGTTTCTGTGAGTTTTATATATAGTCCTATACCACTTTTAAGTGCTGTTAGTTTTTTAGTTTACCCGTTGACAAATTACCACAAAAATGGCAACAATACAACTGATTGTAATAGATTGTATAAATTTTAATTATGCTTTTGGGGCTTAAGTATTGTAGAAATCGTTTGTGGAATCGGGTTTATTAAAGCAAATTAATTGCCCTAGTACAAATGGCGCAACATTAAGACTTTTTTTTAGCTTTACCATGTAATTTAATATGACTTATGTTAAAAAAGGCAGTGATTTTATTTTCTGTATTGTCAATACTATCGCTTTATAATCGAGGTGTGCAGGCGCAGGACTTAACCATACCCCAAGCTCATATAAACGAACTGTCGTCGCTTAAAATGCAGGGAAGAGCTTATTTGAAGAATGGGGATAAAAAGGCTGCACACTACATAAAACATGTGCTTAAATCATATAAAGTTGGTCCATGCGATAAATCGTATTATCAAGAATTTTCTTTTCCTATGAATACCTTTCCCGGTAAAATGGAATTATTTTTAGATAGAGATAATTTAAATCCTGTAAGTGAATTTGTTGTAGCTCCTGAGTGCAAAAGCACTAAAGGAACTTTTATGTTGCATTATTTACCTAAGGCTGCCGATACCAACGATACCTTATATGATAGCCTTACTATGCAGGATTATTCCGGTAAGTTTGTTGTTGCAAATTTTCCTAGCAGAAGTATTTACCAAGATAAACCCTTTAAAGCTTCAGGAATTATCATACCTAAAAAAAGTTTTTTCTGGTGGGCATCCACAGGACATAGCGTTGCAGACCTTCCAGTGATTTTAGTAAGCGATTCGCTAATGCGTAAAAAGCCTCAAAAGATTACATTAAATATTGAAAATAAATTTAAGAAGAAGCACCAAACTCAAAATGTTCTGGCTTATGTTGAGGGAAGCGAACAACCCGATTCTTTTCTAGTGTTTACAGCACATTACGATCATTTAGGTTCTATGGGGAAGGACAATGTTTTTAGAGGAGCAAATGATAATGCCAGTGGAACAGCTATGGTATTATGGATGGCTAACTACTTTTCGAAACCTGAAAATAAACCCAAAAGTTCTGTGGCCTTTTTGTTTTTCGCCGCTGAAGAAAGTGGGTTAATTGGGTCGTCTTATTTTGTTAATAATCCGTTAATTCCACTAAATAAAATAAAAGCGCTTATAAACCTTGATATGGTTGGAACGGGTAGCGAGGGGATAGCTATAGTAAATGGAGAAACAAACACCAGAATTACGGAAACAATTCAGGTTATAAATGCAAAAGATTCACTTTTTTCGGCTATTAAAATAAGAGGAGAGTCGTGCAACAGCGATCATTGTTTTTTTCATAAAAAGGGTGTGCCCGCTGTATTTATTTACACAATGGGAAAGGAGTTTAAGCACTATCATAACCTAAAAGATGCACCTGAAACCCTGCCCTTAACTAAGTTTTTCGATTTAAAACAATTGCTAATTGATTTTGAGAAAGCGTATTAGAAGTTTGGCCTAATGCTAATTATATTTTATGGAGCTTATAAATTCGTCGAGTTTTCTCCTAATAATCTTATTAACCGCAGATAGTGCCTTTATTGCTTGGTTTTCAAATTCTTTAACTTCATTAATATCTTTGTCGGTATAGGGCGGATAATACTCATCCCCTATTTGGTGATGGCGAAGTTCACTTATTCTTTTATCAAGTAGATCGCGATAGGTTTTAAGTTCAGGGAGGGATAGTTTCTCAATATCTTTCATCTGTTTATAATTTTATTGGTCTCATTAGTAGTTAAAACTATGTACTTTAGTGCATCTCGCTTTAGCTTCTACCTAAGTTGAGCGATTCGAACAAAGTGAAGAGGCGCTTTACTTAGGTATAACCCTCCCG
>JAQICC010000292.1 GCA_027858735.1 Salinivirgaceae bacterium | reverse complement strand
GTGTCGATAATGAAAAAGATAGGTGCTTTTTGTCAAATTTTATGAATTATTCAGGTTATGTAAGCCCGTTGTAATTATTCTTTCAAATTATCTTCAGTTACTGAGTTTAAAGGCCATTTATTCCCTACTAAGCTTTTTAACTGAGCAACAATTGAACCTACTAATATTTCTGCCTCCACTCTAATAGGCACTTTTGCTTTATCATCAGATATCCAAACACTTAGATTCTCGCCTCCTGAAAATATTGTTCCTTCAACTAGCAATATGGTAAATTTTCTACATCTATAAACTCCACCTTCCTCAAGTTCAGTATTTTCTTTGCCCTGATACCTTAAATACAATTTGTGTATTTTATTATCAATTAGCATGTTCAATTTTATAGTATCGTTATAATTTAAATTAGTTATATCTAAATTTCGGCAAACATAAATCGCTGTTAAAACATCTTGCGTGCAGTCTTCAATATTTAACGTGTCGGAATATTTCGGTGTATCAGAATTTTCTATGATTGAATAAATACTCTTGCTCGAATAATCAAACCAATATTCATTATTAACGATATAATTGCCTTCTCTAGTATCCCTTAAAAATTGTATCGGCCTTAGCGTAGCACTATCAACAATAGATTGAAAACTATCGCGTACTTTATATATCCAATCGTAATTTGGAAGTGTTGTTCCATAACTGTCAAATTTGTAAGCTTTCTGATTGTTTATAATGGTGTCGCTTATTTCAAATACAACCTTCGCCGCATTAAACCATAAAAATCCTAATTTATAATACACCTTATATTCAACAAGTTCTCCAGAAGAAAAGGTTATATTCTTATAATTACATTGACTAAAAGATTGGATGCTCCATGAAACTAAAAAGAGCAGAACTAGCAATTTGCGAGTCATTGTGTTTAATTTTAACACCTTAAATTGTCCTTAAGGTAACAATTTCCAATGAACTTAATACATTCTTTAATAGGAATATAAGAGAAATTAAGTTCTTGTTTAATTTTTTCTCCAGAATAAATATCTTTAGTGTGCAAGATTTTATGTGTTTGTCTGGTTAATTTTGGTTCACTTTTTACAAACAGGCTCCTTAATTTTTCAGCTCTAAAACCTAGGCCTGTTATAAATCTACTGGCATAAATACTAGGTAGGTCAGCATTTACCGATTCCGCTATACTTGAAAATAGTGCTTTATAGGTCATATTCTCCGATGAAAGCAAAAAACGTTCATCACAAATATCAGATTCCATTAACAAGATCATAGCCTTTGTTACATCACGAACATCAACATATCCGGTCGAACCCTTAGTATACAATTTTAATCCTTTTGCTACTATCGAAAATAACCTAGGACTCCCTGTAACCCAATCACCAGCTCCTAAAATTACCGCTGGGTTTACTATAACTGCATTTAAACCTTCGCCCATACCACGCCACACCTCCAGTTCAGAAGAGTACTTACTAAATGAATAAGCTGATTTTCCAATCGCCGACCATGTTGTTTCTTCATTAATTTGTTGTCCGTTTATTCTTCCGCCCAATGCACCAATACTGCTAACATGGCAAAGCTTTGCTACATTATTAGCAAGGCAGGCATTTACTAAATTTGCTGTTCCTTCAACATTTGCATCAATAATATCAGCACTATCTTTCACATTAAATGACACTTTAGCAGCACAATGGTATACTTTATCTCCTTCATGTATATTGGCATATAAATCTGCCGGGTTTTCTATATTTCCCTTAACCCAATTTACTTTTTTCGTTATCAATTCAGGCTCGCTAATATAAAACTTAATTAACGCCGTAAATTTTTCCAGAGCAGTATTTGGTCGTATTAAGGCTGTCACTTCTTCCCCTTTACTCACTAAATCAAAAATTAATCGCGATCCGACAAAACCTGTTCCTCCAGTAACAAAAACCATAATATATATTTATATAAACAAATATAATTTAAAACTTATCAATCAAATAATTGCTTTCCATATTTTAAACCTTTTTTTAATTTATGAAATTGATATTACCGTTAGTTTTGTATATTTTTAATTTGTCAAATTAACTATAAAGTTTTATCATAAGAACCTGAATGTATAACATTATTTGAATGCTTATTAATATTATATAACCTTGTTGAAAATTATTGGTATACTTACTGGTAGAATTAATTCAACGTAAATATTTAATTGAAACAGGAATAATTTCAGTTAATTGATGGCTTTAATACTAATATATTTCTAATGAAACTCTTCCCGAAATATCGGGGCTGGCTATGTGAGGGGAACAAATATTTTCAGCCCAAATCGCATAAGAGGATATCATTAAAACACAAACACTTAAAAAAATGAAACCTTTTTTTGTTTTTGTTATCCTGCTTTCTGTTTTTGCT
>JAQICC010000271.1 GCA_027858735.1 Salinivirgaceae bacterium | reverse complement strand
GTCTACAAATACCGGAATGCAGCCAAAGAACTCCACGAGTACTTGGCCGACGAAGGTGCAATCAATGCGGGAATTGCTGAAGATACATACCAAAAATTGTTGTTTGAACAAGCAACAGGCGTGAGTATGTTAGCTCTGGTCAACTCCTTTTCTTATTCATTAATTAAAAGTAGATTAGTTATGTTAACAAAAATTAGATCAAGTAAAGTAGCAAAAGCCAGAATGTTAATGGCTTTGCCTATAGTAATGGTACTTTTAGTAGTATTTGCATGTAATAAAAGCAATCAAAGTGAAGTTCAAAACACCGATCCAGTTCTTAGGTCAGTGCTTGATAAAGCTGGCAATAAAACAGAAGAAGTTGTTTTCTTTGAAGTTGACAATATGCCACAGTTTGAAGGAGGTGATTCAGCACTAAGAGATTTTATTGCGAGCCATGTGAAGTATCCAAAAGAAGCGAAAGAAGACGGAATTCAAGGCCGTGTTTTCGTTCAGTTTGTAGTGTCTAAAAATGGTAAGGTTGAGCAAGTTAAGGTGGTTCGCGGTGTACATGATCTTCTTGATAAAGAGGCTTTGAGGGTGATTTCAGCTTTGCCCGATTGGAAACCGGGTATGAAAAATGGCAAGTGTGTTACTGTTTCATTTACTGTTCCTATTAACTTTCAGTTAGATTAGAGTTTTTAAGCAATTATAACCCTTCGAGGGTTTTAATCCCTCGAAGGGTTCAATTCAAAGCCTCTATGTATGAAGATTTTTAACTCAATTGTTTTAGCTATTTTATGTTGGTCGGTATCAGCCACAATACTAACTGATGATTTTATAAAGGCCTACGAAGCTTCTAACTATAATGAAACCATAAGGTTGGCAAAAATATCAATAAACGAGAATGACCATAACTTTGATGCATGGTATTATAAAGGACTATCTGAAAATGCTCTTTATAAATTTACAGATGCTGTGATTTCTTTTGAAAGGGCTGCTGAATTAACTACTGATAAAAGCGCAATACTTTTCTTACTTGGGAATGCTTGTGAATCGTCAGGTAATAGTGTAAAAGCCATAGAGTCATACACAAAACTGGTGCAATTAGATTCATTGCATATTCAGGCAAAAGCGCGATTGGCAAAGGTATATAAAGGACAAAAGGAGTATTTAAAAGCGATTGACCTATTTTCAAGTCTTGTTGAATTAGACTCAACTAACGCATATTTCTACGCACAGTTAGCTTTTTGTTGCAAAAAGTTTGGACTTAAAGATCCAGCGATTCGTTACTACGAAAAGGTTATTGAATTAAATCCTAATGATGTAGAGTCAGGGAGGTTGTTGATAAATACCTATGTTGATCAAAAATACTATGAAGATGCAGCGGCACTTGTTGATACCCTATTGATCCGATTTCCAAATAACATTCAACTACTAAAACGAAGAGCATATATTTTGGCAATTGGTGGTAATTATATAGGTGCTATTAGGGAGTTTCAGAATGTTGTTGAATTAGGCGATTCATCCATGTTTACATCAAAGTATTATGGGCATAGCTTATTTAATAACGGACAATACGGTGAGGCTATTTTTTGGTTAAACCGGTATGTTAATTCAAACGAAGATGATACTAAAAATCAATTCGTTTTGGGACTAGCTTACCAAAAGGATTACAAGTATCAGAAAAGTTTACAACATTTTCATATTGCCATGGGACAGGTTTACGATAAGGCATTAATTGCAAAAGTATTTACAGAAACAGGTAATACCTATGCTAAATTTGGTGATTATTTGGGCTTTAGAGATTCCTCAGGTTTGCAAGCTGCAGAAATGTATAAGTTAGCCAATCAAAACTATCTTGATGCTTTTGAATTGGTTCCGGCCGATTTTGAAATGTATCGAATTTTTGGTCATTTCTATGAAGATAAATTGAAGGATAAAAGAATGGCTTTATATTACTATAAAAAGTATTATGAAGAACATGATTCGCATAAAATATTTATGGAAGATTTGCTATGGGTTCAGGATAAAATTACCAAGCTAACTGAAGAACTTCACTTTATGGGTGATTAGGGTTTGAAAGAGTATGATTGGATTTATTGATTTTTAATTGTTGCTTTTCTTTTTTTGTTTCTTCACTTTTCCATGATGAAAAGTGACAAAAATCTATCGAAATTTCCATATTTTGATAATTTTGAGTTTCCTTTGGCAAGCACTTCTATCTCATGGATGATTTGCCTATAGAAGAAGTAAGAGAAATATCACCAAACTATAATTATCAAAATTTCACGCCAAATTTCGAACTCCCATTCCTGCACGGCGAGGCCGAAAATCTAACATCCTACCATAGCTGTTTTTGGTCAGCTATTCATATAAAACCTAAGTTGAGCGGTACTAGCATAGCTAAGTATTGCTTTACTTAGGTACAACCCCGATGCAGGAAATGTTGTTTTTCACCGAATAGGTGAGGTGAAAAGCTTACATTTCCTACATCGATTGAGCGTAATCGCTCAATTTGGGT
>JAQICC010000240.1 GCA_027858735.1 Salinivirgaceae bacterium | reverse complement strand
TTTGTTGAAATATGGTAACGTACAGATTACTAAACTACTACCAAAATTCGATTTGTATTGCTTAAAATAGCACGTTCATAAAATCGTCCTAAATGAATTTTATTAGAATGAAAAATCTTAATTATTGCCTTAAACATAGTCCTAACAATTATTAAAGCATTAGGTTTTAGGTATTTAAAATTGGGTACAAAAGCGGATAGTCATTTAGGTTTTAGTTAACCGGGATTAGTTATTAGGATTTAAAAGAACTAATGACAAGCTCCGGTTAATCCCGATATAGAGCAACTTCCCTTTTAACCTATTTGGTTTTTGTGCAAATATAATAAAGCCTTTGATTAGAAGGTTAGTTGGTCTTAATCGAATATGCAAATATATATTTTGGGTTTAATGTCGCTTGTAATTGACTTGTTCAAGTATGAGGGTTAGTGATTGTTCGTTGCGAGTTTTATTTTGCATACCCATTATTGAATACCGAATACAGCTTACTTTTTAACTCTAAAATAATATACCTCACTATTAATAACATTGTTGAATACTAGGGTAAAAACTAATATTAACTGCAAAAAGATAAATTTGGTTCATCTTTTCGAAAAGCAGCTTATCATTAACCGCAAATTGTTTTACATTATTTTAATCAGTTCAGCTATCTTTAGCCTCTTGATTTAATGGTATAGAGCATTTTGACTCAGATTCTACATGGTAGACTCATTGTATTTTCTATTTCGTCAACCTATTATTTATCATAAATTAATAGGTGTAAACTGATTTAGTAAAAGGCTGAATTTTATTTACATCGAATAGTTTTTTACTAAATCTATAAATAAATGAAGGGTTTTCATGCAACTAATTGTCATATAATAAATCGTCATAATAAATTAAGGTTTTGATAATTTTTAATATTTATTATAACCTACTGGTCAACAGTATATTTTATGATATGGCTCAAATAAATCAACTTTATTAATGTATTACAATTTTGATTATTAAATTTGGGTTAATTATTTATTACTAATAAAGGGTGTTTTCATGTCACAAAACTACAAAAGGCAAAGTATTACAGTTATTATTCTGTCAATATTTATAGGATTTTCAGCAAGTGCTCAAATTAATTTTCCTTACGGATCATCGTTTAAATATTTAAAGGGATCAGATGCGATTAGCCTGGGCTCAAATTGGGTTAATTCCGATTTCGATGATTCTATATGGGAGACAGCAGCTGCACCTTTCCGTTATGGTGACGGTACAGGGGGTACAGAATTAACTGATATGCAAGGAAGTTATTCAACTATATTTTTGCGTACTACATTTACTGCATCTCAAGTAAATTTGATTGAAAATGTTATGGTAAATGCAAATTGGGACGATGGCTTTGTTATGTTTGTAAATGGAAGTGAGGTGCTAAGTCGCCAAGCTCCTGATATAATTAGCTACGATGCTCTTTCATCTGGGTTGCATGAATATGGTGATGTTGAAACCATAAGCTTATCGGCAAGTGCTATTAATTTGGTAGAAGGTGAAAATACCCTAGCTATTTTTGCATGCAACACTTCTTTAGATGGTAGTTCTGATTTTTATATTGATGTAAATTTATTGGCGGGAATAGTTCAGCCCGATTTACCGGAATTGATTGATACGGTAGGAGTCTCTTTTGACAGATCATCGGGTTTTTACCTAGCTAATTTTACTTTAAATATTACCTCTCCCGATCCAACTGCACAAGTTATTTATACGCTTGATGGTAGCAATCCCCAAACCTCGTTTACCAGTATTAAAGGCAATGCATCTGCTCAAGTAGTTATTGACCCTACTAGCAAGGCAAATAGAGGCACAACACCTGGTGTGGTCGTGCGTGCATCTCTAGTAAAAGATGGTTTTAAACCTTCAAAACCATCAGTACGCTCATTTATTTATTTAGAGAATATAAAAACTCAATCGTATCCGGGATGGGATTGGCCTTCATATGATATTAATGGTCAGTGGATTGATTTAGATATAGATACTGATATTATAAATAGCGATGAATATAAGGATAAAATTGAGGAAGCTTTTTTGGATATTCCTACAATTTCGGTTATTACCGATAATGCAAATTTATTTGATCCGAGCAAAGGGATATATGTAAATGCCATGCTACAAGGTAGGGAGTGGGAGAGAGAATGTTCCGTTGAATTGATAAATCCTGATGGATCAGAAGGTTTTAATGTAAATGCAGGATTGCGTATTCGGGGAGGTTGGAGTCGACATGAAAATTACCCAAAACATGCGTTTCGACTATTTTTTAGAACAGAGTATGGCGATAGTAAGTTGTATTTTCCATTATTTGGCGATGAGGGTGTCGATCATTTTGATAAAGTAGATTTACGCTGTGCGCAAAACTATGGATGGAATAATGGAAGTGGGCAGTACAATACTTTTTTAAGAGAGGTGTTTTTACGCGATGCTCAGGGTGAAACAGGAAGCCCATATACTCGAAGCCGCTATTACCATTTGTACTTAAATGGATTGTACTGGGGGCTTTTTCAAACCCAAGAAAGATCGGAAGCTCGTTTTGCCAGCGATTATTTAGGTGGAGCTAATGAGAAATGGGATATTTTGAAAAAGGGTGGTGTTGATGACGGAACGATTATTGCTACTGACGGTAATAGAAATAAATGGCGAGAGCTATGGGATATTACCACTTCAGGCTTTAGCTCTAATGCTAATTATTTTAAGCTTGAAGGTAAAGATGCCAATGGTAACCCCATGAAAGGTTCTGAACTTTTGGTTGATATAGACAATTTAATTGATTATATGATTAATATTTTTTATGGCGGAAATTTCGATTCACCGGTTTCTGCTTTTGGCGATAATAGCGGTCCGAATAATATATATATGATCAAGAATCGTGAAAACAAAACTCAGGGATTTCAATTTTTAATACATGATGCGGAACATGCATTGTTGTATGAGCCGGTTGGGCCGGGAAACGGTATTGATGAGAATAGAGTTAATCTAGATAAACACGGTATGACAAACCCTGGATTTGATAGATTTCATCCAGGATGGTTGCATCACAGATTAAGCTCAAATGAAGAGTATAGAGTGCGCTTTGCCGATTTAGCTATGAAGCGCCTAACCAATGGGGGCATTTTTACCGAAGATGCTGATATAGTAAGAATGGATAATCGAGCAGAAATGATTGATATGGCCATTATTGCGGAGTCGGCTCGCTGGGGCGATACACATAAGGATCCTGCTTACACGAAAGCAGATTGGGAGAAGGAAATTAATGTTTTAAGAAATAACTATTTTCCAAGAAGGGAGGCTATTGTGATTGGACAGTTGTTAGATTATGACTTGTTTCCATCGATAGATGCTCCCAAAATTACTTTTGATGGTGATGAAGTTTTAAATGATATAGTATTTGTGACATCAAACAGTACGGTTGGTTTTACTGCTTCAAGTGGCGAAATATACTATTCCATAGATGGCACCGATCCGCGTGCTCTTGGTGGTGATGTATCACCTACAGCTATTAAAATAGAGTCGGGCGAAACAATTTCTATTTCAGCATCAGCCGTTATTAAAGTACGAGCAGTAAGTGGCGACGAATGGAGTGGTTTGTGCTCGGTTGATTTTATTGCTGATCAACACGATTTTTTAAAGTTTAAAGTAACAGAATTACACTACCACCCCAGCGATAGTATAATAGGAACAGACACCATTGAGGCAAGCAATTACGAATTTATTGAGTTTAAAAATACGAGTTACACAAGCGCTATTAATTTATCGGGTGTTGTAATTGATTCTGCAATTAATTTTGAATTCGCCGAAAATACTTTATTACCACCGCAGCAATACTTTATTGTGGCAGCAAAACCCAAAAAATTTTATGATAGGTATGGTATGCTTGCAACGGGTAATTTTTCAAAATCATTCTCAAACGGTGGAGAACAAGTGTTAATTACCGATAAATTTGGTGATGTTGTAATGGACTTTACTTATTTTGATGAAGAACCATGGCTCATAGCACCTGATGGTGATGGCCCATCGCTTGTATCTGTAGAAGGCAATCCAACAGGCGATCCTAGTGATTACTATTACTGGGCTGCATCGGGAAATACTCATGGTTCACCAAAACATAACGATTTAATTTCTGGTATTGAAGATGACAAAACTGTTGAGACTCTTGCCGGTGCATTTAGGTTATATCCGAACCCTACAAACGACGAGTTTAAATTGCTTTATTCAGGAAATAATGATAGTCAATTTGAAGTGAAATTATACGATGTTAAGGGAACATTGCTATTTGTAAATAGCTACTATAACAAAGCCGCTATTTCTTTAAATGACCTTGGTATTGATTTTGGAGTTTATATGGTATCCATAGAATCAAACAATCAGATTGAAACAAGAAAAGTGGTGTATGCACCATTTTAATGTATACAGTCTACAGTCAGCAGTCAACAGTCCTCAGTAAGGTAAAGTGTACTGAAGACTGAAGACTGAAGACGAAGACTGAGGACTTATTTTTTGTTTTCTAATTCCGTAAGATGTTCCATTTTCTTGCGTTCAAGAAATTCACCAATACCTTCAAGGTGTTCTTTTACTTGCTTATTGCCAAATTCAAACACTTTGCTTACCAATCCGTCTAAGAAATCCCTATCGTGAGATACCAGAATTAAAGTGCCGTCGTAATCAAGTAAGGCTTGCTTTAAAATATCTTTTGTGCGCATATCAAGATGATTGGTAGGCTCATCGAGAATTAACAGGTTAACAGGTTCAAGCAATAGTTTTATCATCGCCAGGCGGGTGCGCTCACCCCCCGAAAGTACTTTAACTTTTTTATCCCAGTCATCGGCACCAAACATAAAGGCACCTAAAAAGTCCTTAATTTTGGTTCTAATATCGCCTTTAGCTATATCGTCAATGGTTTGAAAAACAGTTAACGATTCTTCTATTAATGAAGCTTCATTCTGGGCAAAATAGGCAATGTGGGTATTGTGACCGATGGACAGCTTCCCGTCGTAATCTATTTCATTCATTATAGTTTTAATCATGGTCGATTTTCCTTCGCCATTTTTTCCAACAAAGGATACTTTGTCCCCTCGCTGGATGGAAAAGGAAGCATCTTTAAAAACCAAATGATCGTCGTAGCTTTTGGCAACATCTTCAGCAATAACAGGATAAGTACCTGAGCGCGGTGAGGGTGGAAAACGCAATCGTAAACGTGAAGAATCGACTTCGTCGATCTCAATAATCTGCATCTTTTCCAGCATTTTTACGCGCGACTGAACCTGATTGGTTTTAGAATACGTTCCCTTAAATCGCTCAATAAAAAGCTTATTATCGCCAATGGTTTTTTGCTGTTCATCGTAAGCTCTTTGTTGTTGTTCGCGGCGTTCTTGTCGTAAAACCAGATATTTAGAATAATTAACTTTGTAATCGTAAATTCTACCTAAAGTAATTTCAATAGTTCGTGTGGTTATATTATCAACAAAAGCACGGTCGTGCGAAATTACTATAACTGCTTTTGCACTATTTATCAAGAAATCTTCAAGCCATTGAACCGATTCAATATCCAAGTGATTGGTAGGTTCATCGAGTAATATAAGATCGGGAGACTGCAACAGTATTTTGGCCAACTCAATGCGCATACGCCAACCGCCACTAAATTCACCTGTCGACCGTTGAAAATCATCGCGAACAAAGCCTAGTCCTAGTAATATCTTTTCTACTTCAGCATTAATATTAACATCAGCCTGGCTATATAACCTTTCGCTAAGCGATGATACCTTTTCAATTATTTCGTAGTATTCAGCCGAATCATAATCGGTACGCGTGGTAAGTTGTTCGTTAAGATAGTCTAATTCAACTTGCATGGCATTTGATGCTTCAAAAGCTTGCGATGCTTCCTCAAAAACAGTACGATTGTCTTCAGTAAGCAAGTGCTGTGGAAGATAAGCAATAACGGATTCTTTAGGTGCAGTAACATTTCCAAAAGAAGGAGTTTGAACCCCTGCAATTATTTTTAAAAGCGTTGATTTTCCAGCACCGTTTTTACCCATAAGGGCAATACGATCCTTTTCATTTATGGCAAATGCTAAATCTTTAAAAATTGTTGTGCCCCCAAATTCTACCCCTAGTCCGTCTATTGAAATCATTGCTTTTTTTTAAAATTAGGGCGCAAATATAAGCAAATGAGATTTGATTTAAAGTCTTTTAAGAATATAGAATGAATTTTATTTATCAGAGGAAAGTATCCAATTAATTTGTAAGCTGAAAGAAGTGAAATTTTTATATTCACTAGGCCTTGTAGTATAATTTTCTTGAGGCAGATTGGTATAATTTAATTTAATGTTGAAAGGCAATTTTCTTAGTTTATATAATGGTAATTGAATGCCAATACCATAAGTTAGTGTTGTAAAAATGCTTTTATTAAAATCGCTAAACCCATAGTCGTCAACTTTTTCATAATAATAACCTACTCGTAATGCAAGTATTTCTAGAAATGAAAACTCGGCTCCGGTTCGAATAGCAGAATTGTAATCGAAGTTTAATTGATTCTGATAATCAATCTGATACAAAAATTCGAATGTTTCTAAATTTTCAATAAGAATATTTTTATTGATATTTAACCTGTAACTAGTTCCAATTCGCACTAGTGTTGGAATTTTTTGTTTATAGTCTTGAAAATATTTAATCCTCGCCGATGTAAAGTTTACAATACTTGCACCAAAATTACATGAATGATTACTTGATGAATTTTGAAAGACAAGTAATTTCTTAATTACACCAATATCAAAGTATGGAGCTTTGTTTATTTCGTCAAGCACATTTAGTTGCATGATATTCAAATTGCAGCCAATAAAAAGATTTTTTATAGGCTGAGAGGCTAAAGAAAGGCTTGTATTTGAAGTAAAAGGTGTAAAATCAGCTAAAATATCTCCATTATCATCAGTCAGATAAAACTTTTCTCCCTTTGTAAAGTGGTTTTGAGATAGGGCGATGGTTAAATATTGGTTAATGTTATATCCAAGGGAGAAGAATAGATACTTTCCTTTTTTATCTGTATATCTGGGAGTTGCAAACGAACTTTGAAATTCGAAGCCCTTTATTGTGCTTATACCTGCAGGGTTGTAATATTGTGTTGATAAATCACCATCTATAGATGCATATGCTTTTCCCATAGCCTCCGACCTTGTACTAGGTTGTCTATTGAAAAATAAATCAGAGGTTAAACCATACTGTGCCTGAACAGAAAGGGCTATTGACGCAAATATAAAATATGTTAAAATTGATTTTTTCATGGTTGTAGAATGTTGTGTAAAATGAATGCAATAATAGTCTTTTTATTGTTTAATAGAAAGGTTAGTCAATTTTTTTCAAGTTTAAAATCCTTTCTTAAATATTTTACGATGCTTTATTCTGAATTCGATGCTTTAAAAGGCTATGTAGAATTACTCCAACCAAGATTAGTATTGCTCCAACCGATTCTTTAAAGTTTAGTACTTCATGTATAAAGAAGAATCCAAAAACAGCAGCAAATACGGGTTCTAATGAAAAAATTATTGCCACTTTTAACGATGAAACATATTTTTGAACCCACACAGAAACAAAGTAACAAAACAAGGTACCCATAATTCCAAGGTATAAAAGTGAATAGCTTGCTTTTGGGCTTAAATGTAAGCTACCCTCTTGAGTTAAAAGCCAGGCAACTAAACTAACAACTGATGCCGCAAAAAACTGATAGGTTACAATGGTAGTGGTGTTAGCCTTTTTAACATACCTACCTGCCAATACAATATGAAAAGCACACGATAATGCTGTAATTACCGTTATTAAATCGCCAATATTTACCTCCGACTCAAAATCGTAGGTAAGCAGAAATAATCCAATTAATACTATAGATATAGCAATAATATCGATTTTTAAAATCTTGAATTTGTATAATAAATATAGAATAAACGGAACTGCAATAACGGCCGAACTTGTAATAAAAGCACTATGCCCGGTACTTGTAAATTTTAAACCTATTGTTTGAGAGGTATACGTAATGGCTAAGAGTACACCTAGAATTGAGCCGTATATAAATCCCTTTTTATCGAGTAAATCCTTTCTATTTTTGCTTAATTGGTATATAAACATTGCTGCAAAAGCCAATATGCAACGTGCAAAAACAATAAAACTTTCGTTTACAGTGTTAACGGTATCTTTTATTAAAAAGAAAGTTGAACCCCAAATTAGAGAAACCAGAACCAACCAAAATGTGTACATCTTTTAATGCTTAAATATTAAGGTATTTCTACGAATTTAGTTAAAGATAATTTTATAAAGAGTTTTTTATGGTGAGATATAGAAAAAAGTCCTCAGTCTCCAGTTTTCAGTCATCAGTAGATTGCTGTGGACTGTGGACTGCTTACTTGAACTTAAGAATACATATAATTAAGCCTTACCTAAAAAAATGGCAGTAGAACTTATATCAATAGCCTTGCAGGTCAATGTCCTTAGTTTCGTTTAGTTCAAGCTGTTTGCCAGTCTTTTTTTGAATAACATTGAAGTGTTGTTCATCCTCTAATGTGATCAATGAAATAGCCTCACCAGGGTTTTCTGCACGACCAGTTCTGCCAATTCTGTGAATGTAATCTTTAGGCGATCGGGGTAATTCGTAGTTTACTATATATGGTAAAAATTCAATATCAATACCTCTAGATAGCAGATCGGTTGTTACCAAAGCTTGCAGTTTGCCGTGCTTAAATTTGGTTAAAAGATCGGTTCGGGCGCCTTGGCTTTTCTTGCTGTGAATAGGCCAGGCCTGTATGCCGTTTGCACGCAACTTATTGGCAACGTTATCGGCACGCTTAATTGAAGATACAAATACCAAAACCTGCTGAATGTTGTGATGCTTAATTAAGTAGCGCAAAAATGGCCCTTTACGCTCATCTGTAACCGAATAAGCAGTTTGATTAATTAATTCGATATCCAAAACTTTTGGTTCAATTTTTATAAGCTGAGGATCGTTTAATAGCAATTGGTTAAGGCTGTCAATATCAGGACTGAGGGTGGCAGAAAACAGTAAATTTTGACGCTTTTTAGGAAGTAGTTTAAGTATGCTGTTCATTTCATCTTTAAACCCCATGTTTAGCATTTTATCCGCTTCATCTAAAACAAAGGTGCTTATGCGTGAGAATTCCACAGCATTATTTTCTGCCAGTTCTAATAATCGGCCAGGTGTTGCTATCAAAATATTAACACCGTTTAAAGCCTTCATTTGTGGGTTTATTGAAACTCCACCATGCGCAGCCATGCTTTTTACTGGTTGAGGAAGTGTTGCACCAAATTGCTTGAATACCTCGTTTACCTGCACAGCAAGTTCTCTGGTAGGCACCAAAACCAATGCGCGAATACGTCGGTTTTTAGCAACTGAAACCAATGGAAGGTTCATTAAAATTGGCAATACATAACTAGCCGTTTTACCCGAACCAGTGGGGGCAATACCTAAAATATCTTTTTGATTTAATATGGCCGGAATGGCCTGTTCTTGAATAGGGTAGGGCTCTGTAAATTTTTCAATTGTTAGTGCTTTTACTAGTGTGGGTGATAAACCTAAAGAGGTAAACGACATATTTTTTGTTTTGTGTTTTTGCGGATGTATTTCCGGGTACAAATATACGTGAAATAAAATTGGAAGTTTTGAGCGTTTTGAAATTTCGTTTTATCAGTGTTTTACATAGTTTAGTGATTGTTAAAAACTATTTTTACCTTGCATCCTTGCATCCTTGCATTAATTCATGTATTCAAGTTCTATCTTTCTTAAAGACAGTAATAAAGAATATATATTGATATTTTAAAGACATAAAATCACGATCAATTAAATACAATTGGATAAAAAACAATAAAATAGGAGGTCTTGGAATTTGGGTTCTAGGATATGGCAATGGTTATTCTGAACTTTGGATTCTATTAAATAAAAAATTTTCACAAGAGCAAAATGTAACGTTGTATTCCAAACAATAGAAAGTAGCGCTTTAAGAAGTTTGTAAACAGTTGAAATATAGCTACTTTTACAGTGGTATATAAACCAAAAACTAGAATGAAATAAAGCGACTACCTTTAGTGTCAAAATTGCGTTTCATACTGCAAAAATCATATTAAATAATACGTTTATGAGAAAATTTACACGATTAATTTTAGGCACTATATTGTTAATCTTTCTAGCATTTTATGGGCATATATTTAGTTTTTTAGAGGAATCCAATTTCTGGGTTGGTTCTTTTGTTATTAAATTAAAGTATATTTTAATGCTAGTCTGTTCTTCCTGGATATTGATTGAAATTGTTAGAATTTTAAAAAATCGATTGCTTAAAAAATTCGATATCTCCAATGAAGACAACCTTAAATCAAGAAAATTGCATACGCAGATAAATTTGATGGAAAAAGTAATTATTTTTGTTATTTTTCTTATTACCATAGGGTTAATATTGATTTCAATTGATAGTATAAAGCAAATTGGAATTGGAATTTTTGCATCAGCCGGAGTAGTAGGTATTATTGTAGGTTTATCTGCTCAAAAAATTGTTGGGGCAGTATTGGCTGGTATACAGATAGCAATTACCCAGCCATTTAGAATAGACGATGCTGTTGTAGTTGAAAATGAATGGGGCTGGATTGAAGAAATTAACCTTACTTATGTTGTTGTTAGAATATGGGACAAAAGACGTTTGGTTTTACCTTCTTCATATTTCTTAGAAAAACCTTTTCAAAATTGGACAAGAACAACTGCTGATATTGTTGGAACCGTTTTTATTTATACTGATTATACAATATCAGTTGAAACCTTGCGGTTAGAGTTATCTCGTTTATTAAAAGACTGTGAATTATGGGATAAAAAGGTAAGCGTAGTTCAAGTTACAGATTCAAAGGAAAATTACATGGAAATAAGAATTCTTGTTAGTGCTAAAAACTCTCCTACAGCTTGGGACTTGAGAGTATATATTAGGGAAAAAATGATTGAATTCATTCAAAAGAACTATCCAGAAAGTTTACCAAAGACAAGAATAAATCTTGAGAACAAATAATGCACGAACGCCAGACGTTAAAATTAGAAGCTTTCTATTAATTGTTGATTTAACCCAAACGAGGCATTCGATATTTAGTTCTAATTTTTTTGGCGTTAATTCTACGCTGCTTGCATCGTACAGTAATTAATTTCTTTAATTTGTGAATTAAAGGGAGTAAATATACTCACAAATCGCACAGATAGTCCGTTCTTTCAGAACTTCTACTTCATAACCCGAGTTTTAAAGTGAATTGCGAGGGGTGAAAACAAAAAAAGCCCTAAAAATAGAGCTTTTTATATTATGTGGTTTGAAATCGTTATTTTGAAACTTTAACCTTAACAGCGGTTGGTCCTTTAGGTCCAGGTTCTACTTCAAAAGTTACCAGGTTTCCTTCTTTTATTTCATCAACAGTATTGTTGATATGTACAAAAACACTTTCTTTAGTTTCATTGTCTTTAATAAAACCAAATCCTTTTGCATCATTAAAAAATGATACGGTACCTTTTCTTATAGGGTCGTACTCAATAGCTTCGCTTTTGGGAACACCAATTTCTATATCTTCAGCCTTAATTTTCGACTTTTTTGTTAAATCTGGAGGAGAAGAAGTTAATATACCATTTTCATCAACATAGGCAATCATGTCATCTAATCCTGTTTTTTCGCCATCTTTTTTAGCAAGCTTCTTCTTCTCTTTTTCTTTCCTTTTTTTCTCTTTTTTGTTTCTTACTTCCTTCTTGTTGAAGGTTTCTTGTGACCTACCCATATATTACAACTAGTTATTTATTATTAATTCTTTTTAATATTAAAGACGGAGTTTAAACTGGCAGATAATAAGTCAATTAAAGCACCTAACCCTAAAATAAAAAATTTTGACAAAGTTAACGTTTAATTTTTACTTTGGGGCATTAAATTTGCTGTATTTTTGTTTTTTACGACATAATATCACTTATTGATAAAATAGGATTGTAATTATTTTACATAAATCATTTTTATTTGTAATATTTGATTTATAAACTGAATTTGAAATGAATAAAAGAATTATGGTAGTAATGTTTTTATTAATAGCTAATAAAGCCATATCACATCCATTATATATTACAATTACAAATATTGAAATAGTAAATGATTCTGTTAAGGTTAATGTTTCTATTGATCATCACACCTTAGAAGCTGCTATAAATGAATTCTCAGGTTCTTCATCGCAATTAGTAATTGGCACAAATGGTAACAGCAACGAAACTGTATTAGCCTATATAGAATGTTGTTTAAAGATACTTGTTGATTTGAAAGAGCTTGAGTTTGATCAATTTCAGATAAGTGAAAACGAACACAAAGTGAACATATTATTAGCCACAAAACTCGACAAAGATATTTTTGATATTACCATTGAAAACAAGCTTTTAAATAATATTTATGGCGATCCTAAAAATATGGTTATAGTTAGTAACAATAAGGTTGAAAAAGGAATTGCGTTTACCTCTTTGGATACCAAAAAAACCATTACTTTAGTGGAATAATTATTCTTATTGCATGATTAAGTATTATTTAAATATATTTTTCATTCTAATCTTGGTTAATGTAAGCTTTGCTACCCATAACCGTGCCGGTGAAATTACCTACAGCCAAGTTTCTGATTATACCTTTGAGTTTACAGTAACAACCTTTACCAATACCAAGCCTACTTCAGATGGAATTGTTCCGGCCGATAGGCCACAACTTGAAATTTTATGGGGCGATGGAACATATTCTACCATGGAAAGATATGTTTATTACGATTTGCCTGATTATTATCGCAAGAACATTTATAAAGCCAAGCATACTTATTCTGGAGCGTCAACGTATGAAATTCTTGTTGAAGACCCTAACCGTAACGAAGGGGTAGAAAATATCCCGAATTCAGTAATGGTAGTATTTTCCATTAAAACAATTCTGCAAATAAATCCTACTTTGGGCTTTAATAATACACCCATATTGTTAAATCCACCGGTTGATAAGGCGGCCATAAATCAGGTATTTATTCACAACCCGGCTGCATTCGACCCCGATGGCGATAGCCTTTCTTATGAAATGACTGTATGTACAGGTGAAAATGGGGATCCTATTGATAGCTATCAGTTTCCTGAATCAAAGTTTGAACCTATTTACATCGATTCAATTACGGGTAATTTGGTTTGGAATACGCCTATGGTTGAGGGGGCGTTTAATGTGGCCTTTCATATTAATGAATGGCGGCAGGGAGTAAAAATAGGCCAAATTACACGCGATATGCAAATTGAGGTTTATGATACCGAGAATCAACCGCCGAAATTTGATACTATTCCACCTATTTGTGGTGTGGCAGGTGAATTAATTACATTTAATGTAAGTGCGCATGATGAGGGTAATGAAACAATTTCATTAACAGCCACTGGTGGTGCTTTTGCAACCGATTCAGCAGCTGAATTTATATCGGTTCCGGCGCAAGGTGCTGTATCGGGTACATTTTCTTGGTATACGGAGTGTTTGCATGTGCGTAAACAACCCTATCAGGTAGTGTTTAAAGCCACCGATAATAATGAAGAAGTAAATTTGGTTGATCAAATAAGTGTGGATATTACTATTGTTGGGGCTCCGCCCGCAAACCTTTCTATAGCACCAACCAATAATAGCATATTGCTCAATTGGGATATATATGATTGTGCGAGCCATCAAGGATTTAATATATATCGGAGTATTACCCCTTTTGGATTTGTACCCGGTAAATGCGAAACAGGTGTTCCGGCGTATACGGGTTTTGAATTGGTAGCTACTGTCGATGATATTACAGCAACATCGTACCTTGATAATAATAACGAAATAGGCCTTAATCAGGGATTTGAATATTGCTATATGGTAACGGCTATTTTTGGTTCCGATTTTGAAAGTAAGGCTTCAGCTGAAGTATGTACCGAGTTGGTGCGAGGCACTCCAATAATTACAAATGTTAGTGTTGTTGCCCATGATAACAAAAACGGGGAGATTTATGTTGCGTGGTCGAAACCAGTTGATTTTGACACCTTGGTTTATCCCGGAAAACTAGTATATGTGATTAAGCGCGCAGAAGGCATATGGGGCAATGATTATGTTACAATAGATACCCTGTACAATTTTGAGGCAGATACAATTTACATAGATAAAGGAATAGATACATACAAGCAAGGGTATAGCTACCAAATTGAAGTACATAATGATGCTGGTTTAACCGAATTTCCAATGACAGCAAGCAGTATATTTCCTTCGCTTTACGGCGAAAATAAAAAGCTGACCATTAGTTTTAATCGAAATACTCCTTGGTTAAATAAACAATATATAGTGTACCGCGAGAATTACGAAACAAGTAGTTTTGATAGTATTGGAGTTTCAAACAACGCGTTTTATATTGATGAGAGCCTGGTAAACAACCAAGAGTATTGTTATAGGGTAACCAGTATTGGACAGTATAATTTAGGCGGTGTTATAAAACCAATTATTAATTATTCTCATCAAAATTGCGGTATTCCAACAGATACGGTTCCACCTGCCTCTCCTAGTCTAACGGTAGAATCGGATTGTAAAACCTTTGTAAATAAACTGAGTTGGCTCTTAAATAGTGAAAGAAATGAGGTTATTAAATACTACATATACGCTGCATTAACCAATAATTCTGATTTTGCCTTAATTGATTCTGTTTTAGATATTGACAGTTTGAGTTATAATCATGTAATGAGTGAGACTTTAGCGGGTTGTTATACAGTAACTGCCATTGATTCTAACTTTAATGAAAGTGGGTATTCGAATATTGTTTGTGTTGATAATTGCGAATATTACGAATTGCCAAATGTATTTACACCCAATGGCGATGGAGTGAATGATTTTTTTGTACCAACCACACCGCCATCGATTATTGATAGGTATATTGATAAGATTGATATGAAAATATATTCACGCTGGGGAAATTTAGTTTATGAAACTTCGAATCCTAAAATTGAATGGGACGGAAAAAGTAAGCAATCGAATAAAATACTTAAACCGGGGGTTTATTTTTATGTTTGCGAAGTGTACGAAAATCGCATTTCTGGCGTTGAACATAGATCGCTAACAGGTTTTGTTCATATGTTTAGTGGTGATAATAATTCAAATAATGAGTAATATGGCTGTCAATAAAATATTGTTTTTTGTTGCATTATTGCTGATGGTAAAGGTGCAATTTGCTCAAAATATTGAGAGTAATAATGTGCTTTTAATTAATGCGTGTAACGAGAAAGGAGTGCCTGAAAAAGCTTTAAATGCTATCGAAAATGCCAGGGAAGCTAATACGGTTACTATTGATTATAAAATTGCTCTAGCCCAAAATTATTATAGTCTTGCCGATTATAAGCAAGCTGCAAATTTATTTATCGAAATTAATAAATTGAATAATAAAGTTGTTAATTATGAATTGGCAAAGTGCTATGCACAATTGAATAAGCCCGAATTAGCAGTAAAATATCTTAAGGTTTATCTTGAATCGAAAAACAGATTAATGCAGCGAACCATAAAGTCGAATAAGGCTTTTTTTAATATCGATGCAAGTAAAGAGTGGGTTGAGTTATGGCAAACTGAATGGTATTCGAAATACGATTTAATGCTTGAAGATGCTTGGTTTGAGTACAATGCCGGAAATTATGAAGAGGCTTTAAAGATGCTTGATCATTTAAATGACATTCGAAAAAGCATGGTTGATGCACACTATTTAAAATCACTTACGTATTTAAAGGTTGGAGAGTCCGAGAATGCTTTGGTATCAATAAATAGAGCTATTGAGAAGCGTGATGAAAGGCCAAAGTACTACATAGCACGCGCTCAAGCTGAAATTGAATTGGGTAAGGCAAAAAAGGCATTAAAAAGCATTGATCTGGCTCTTAAAATTGATTCGAACAGAATTGATTATTATTTTGTTAGAGCGCAAGCTTTTTTATTAGCTGGTGAATTTGAAAGTGCAGAAAAAGATTTAAATGCATTAATGAATCTAGCACCAGACTTTGATACCTACAAATTAGCAGGTGAAATTTTTTTTGAAGCCGGCGAATACAAAAGTTCACTTAAGGCCTATAATAGATGCATTGCTTTAGAAAAGTATAATGCAGAAATTTATATAGCAAGGGGAGATGTGTTTTCGAAAATATATGCCTACGAATTTGCAGATAAAGACTATTCAATGGCTCTGGATTTTAAACCCTACGACGGCGAATTGTTTTATAAAAGAGGACTGGCACGAAAAAATCAGCGAAAGGCTGATCAGGCTTGTCAGGATTTTAAGAAAGCTTTTAAATATAAATACATGAAAGCTGATGATGAAGTTCGAAGTTATTGCCAAGGAAGGTAATTCAGTCTTCAGTCCACAGTCTTCAGTTCTCGGTCTTTACTCTTTTGTTTTAGTTTGACTCTTAATTTTGGCTGCATACTGTCATCTGGAGACTGCCTACTGTAGACTGCCTACTGTAGACTGAGAACTATTCAATAGCAGAAACTACAATATTACCATGCTTAACACCCTTAATGGCTAAAAGCTTGTTTGAAAGCTTAAATACTTTATTTGCAGTTCCGCGTACAGTAACAGTTTCTATACAGTTTTTATCATCTAAATGAATATGCTGGCTCGATAGCACCATGCAAGAGTATTCGTGTTTCATTGAAGCAATTTCACTGTGTAAGCGCAAAATATTGTGATCATATACCAATACAATAGCTCCGGTTACTTTCTCGTTATCTTCAATGCCACGATCGGTTTTGTGTTGATGAATTAAATGCCGCAAAGCCCTTGATCGGTTTGGAAAGCGTTGATCCTTTACAATGTTGTCCAACTTTACTAAAATTTCTTCCTCTAGGGAAACTCCAAATCGTTTTACTGTCATATTTTATAAATTTCAATATCCAAAATTCAAATCTCAAAATGAGTAATTGTAAGCTCTCTTTTTATAAATGCAAACTAGAATCGGTAGCTGAGCGAACTCTAGATGATAGCTGAGCGAAGTCGAAGCTTACCATCCTAAAAACTGCATTCCTAGGCCTGACATTAAAATAACCAAACCAGCAATTAAGTGAAAATATTTTTCCCCATTTTTAACCTTAATCAATGAAGAGCCTTTGTAACCTAAATATACTATGGTAAGCATAGTTGCTAAAGTTCCAATCCCAAAAACAGTGCTCACTGCAATTATTCCAAAAGTGTTGTGTTCAGCAGCCGGATATATTAGCAGTGGAATTAATACTTCGCAAGGCCCAAAAACAAATATTAAGAACAATATCCAAGGGGTTACATTGGTAATATCTTCTTGTGTATGGGCATGAGTATGCTTATGTGTTTTTTTGACTTTTTGTTCATGATCATGTTCATGGTGGTTTACGTGAGAATGCTCATGAGAATGCTCATAGGTGTTTTCATAAATTTTTTCTGGTGCATGTGTTGCAAAATGCCTTAAACCTCTAATTTTTTTGGGTATCATATACTTAGGCAAGTGAAAATGACCCCCATTTTTTATGTATTTCTTTATTCCATATAAAGTATATAAAAGTCCAAAAATAACTAATAGCCAGCCTACTATACTGCCTCTTTGGGCTTCAATGGCTTCCAGTTTTGTTAGGCTTATGCCTAATGCTACTCCAACTATACCAAGAATTACGGAACCACCAATATGCCCCACGCCAGAAATGAAGGTAATCCACAAGGTTTTTGATTGGCTCCATTTACGTGCTTTGCTTAAAACAATAAATGGCAAATAATGATCAGGTCCCAATAAAGTATGGATAAAACCCAAAAAAGCTGCCGATAAAATAAGTATTTGTAATTCGTCCATTATTTTAGAGTCTGTTTATTAAAGTTGCCTGACATGCAGCTCCAAAACCATTGTCAATATTTACTACGCTAATACCACTTGCACAGCTATTTAACATGGATAAAAGTGCTGATAGTCCACCAAAATTGGCTCCGTAGCCAATGCTGGTTGGTACCCCAATTACAGGTTTGTCAACCAAGCCCCCAATTACACTTGCTAAGGCACCTTCCATACCTGCAACAGCGATAATTACCCGTGCATTCTGAATCATATCTAATTTATGAAATAATCTATGAATTCCTGCTACACCAACGTCGTAAATGGTTTCAACCTTATTGTTTAAAAATCGAGCAGTTACAGCCGCTTCTTCAGCAACCGGCATATCCGATGTTCCGGCTGCTACAATTGCAATATACCCTTGGTTTAAAGGTTGGCTGCTGTGCTTAAAAACAATGGTCTGTGCCATTTCGTTATACGTAGCTTCTGGAATAATATTTTTAACGGCTTTAAACATTTCAGGAGTAGCTTTGGTCGCCAAAATATCGATGCCATTTTTATGCATGCGTTCAGCTATTTGAGCAACCTGATCTACTGTTTTACCGGCACTGTAAATTACTTCCGGCATTCCTGTTCTTCGCAATCTATCTGTATCGATAGTGGCAAAACCCATTTCGTCAACACCTTTATTTGAAAGGTTCTGAAGGGCTTCATTTAGGTTTAAATCGCCTTTTTTATATTGGTCAAGAATATCTTTTATACTCATGTTAAATGCTTTTTATTACTTCTTTTTCAATAGCCGAAATCGATACATTGTGTTTTATTGCCAAAGTCTTGCAATCTTCAAATTCAGGCTTGTAACGTAAGCTTTCACCTTTTAAAAAGCATTCCTTAATTCTTACAGTTCCATACTTAGTTTCTACCGTTTTTTCTTCACGGCGAAGCATGCTTTTAGCAATTTGAGTTTCGCGAATGCCAAGCGTTGTACTGTTTTCAAATAAAATTGTTTTCATTTCAGCTGCCTTTTCAGGATTGCACAAAACAGAAACCATGGTAGCCGGACGAGACTTTTTCATGACAATTGGAGTGAACCAAGCATCGCTAGCGCCATTATCAAAAAGTTTATCCATCAAATATTCGAGATGCTCAGCTTTCATGTCATCTAAATTACATTCCAAAACTACGGCACTTTCTTGCCTTACATCATCAAGCTGAGCTTGGGTTTCTATTAGGTGAACCCTTAAAATATTCGGGACTTCTGAAATATCTCGCTGACCAATGCCATAACCCGTTTTTGTGATTGGGCTATTTATTGTCTCGGTGAATTCATCCACAGTGGCTGCTAGAATAGCCGCACCTGTTGGTGTGGTAGCTTCATGCTGAACCAATCCGGTTTTAACGGGAATGTTAGCCACAATTAAAGCAGTTGCCGGAGCAGGAACAGGCATTACACCGTGGGCGCATTTTACCGTACCACCGCCCAATTGAATAGGCGAGGAGAGTACTTTATCCACTTTTAAATAATCTAAACAAATAGCAGCCCCAATAATATCAGCAATAGAATCGAGTGCTCCCACTTCGTGGAAATGTACTTTTTGAATCTCTATGTTATGAACTTTGGCTTCGGCCTCTGCAATAAGTTGAAATATTTTTAGTGAAGTTTCTTTAACCTTATTAGATAGGCTGCTATCATTTACAATTTCATGAACGTGACGCAGGTGCCTGTGTTTTTCATTATCTTGATTTTCAATAATAACGCTTGCCAAAGTTCCATAAATACCTCGTCGTTCAGTTTTTTCTATTTTAAGATGAAAGCCGTCAATATTTAGTTTTTCTAATTCGGATTTTAGATAGTCGGGGTCAACACCAAGATCAATTAAAGCTCCCAGATTCATGTCGCCGCTAATGCCTGCAAAGCAGTCGTAGTATAATATTCGCATTTTCTAGTTAAATTTTTTTGAGAATTGTTCTTTTTATAAATTAATTTTATTCGGTGGTAAAGTTGAAAAGTCTCCAGTTCTCAGTCTCCAGTCTTTGCCCTACAAACTGAGGTTTGTTGACTGCTAACTGCCTACTGCCTACTGCCTACTTTTCCCAATCGCTCTATTAAGTTTTCCTGAAACCAAACCTTCAGTATCAACTTCTACACTTGCAAATCCAAGTGCCGATATTTTTTCAACAACTTCATTTTGAACTATGGTAAGTTTGGCTAAATCATCTTTCAAAACCTCAATTCTACCATAGATTCCGTAATGTCTAACTCTCACATCTTCAAAACCATAATCGTTAAGTAGGTTTTCGGCAGCTTCAACCTGCCGTAGTTTTTCTTTTGTTACTTTCTGTCCGTAAGGCATGCGTGAGCTTAAACAAGGACTTGCCGGCTTATCCCAATTCGGTAAATTAAAGTGCTTTGCAATTTGTCGAAGTTCATCTTTTGTTATATGACAATCAACCATAGGTGAAAGTACTTTTAGCTTTTTAGCTGCATCAATACCAGGACGAAAATCGCCTAAATCATCAAAGTTTGTTCCGCTTAAAACATTAAAGCCTGTATATTTATCGGTCATTTCAGTTAAATCGGTAAATAGGTGTTCTTTACAAAAAAAACAACGATTCATAGGGTTTTCATTGTATCGTTCATCTTCTAGCTCATTGGTTTTTATAACTTCTAGTGTGATGTCAAACTCTGCACAAAAGTTTTCTGCCAGTTTAAAATCTTTTTGCTTTAAACTTTCCGAATTTGAAATTACCCCAATAGCTTTTTCTTTGCCTTGAAATTTTCGAGCTAGATAAAGCACTAAAGTAGAATCAATTCCACCTGAAAAGGCAACGATAGAACCTGATTTTGATTCAAACCAATTTTGTAGTTGGTTAAGTTTGTTTTGTAATTCAGTATTAAGGGCATTCATATTTATTTCGTGTTACTTATTTATATAAAGTAACACAAATATAATAATTCAATTAGTTTGCGCAATAATTTTATACCTATAATTAAATTTAATTATAATATAAATATCGAAAATAGAGTAAAACCCAAATTGAGCGATTACGCTCAATCGATGTAGGAAATGTAAGCTTTTCACCTCACCTATTCGGTGAAAAACAACATTTCCTGCATCGGGGTTGTACCTAAGTAAAGCAATACTTAGC
>JAQICC010000154.1 GCA_027858735.1 Salinivirgaceae bacterium | reverse complement strand
ATCCCAATTTAAAAACGGTCGCTAAGTACATAGAAGAAAAAATTCTTCCTGATTGATCGGGTTGTAGTTCAACCGGGAATAATCGCTGGGTCTTGCAGACCGCTCATATTCCTATTTATTGTGTGTTGTTGTTGTTTAGTCTTTAAGCTTTTATATTATATATTTCAATATCCTTTCCAACACCGTCGTCATAATCAGCAACTTGTGAATACATTTTCTCGATTGTTTTAAGAAATTTTTCTTCCCATAAATTGTAATCGCCTTTTGAAACAGCTTCTTGATATTCTAATATTGTCTTTTCTTTTATGTGTTTAAACATCTCTAAAAACAACGAGCCACCACTACCGATTGCAATAACTCCCATTTTATTAGAATTTAATGTAAAATCACATCTATTATATGAGTATAATTCATTATTTGTATTTTGATAGTAAGCAATCGTTCGTTTAATATCTTTATTACATTCAAGTATTAATAATTGGGCTGGTGAATCTGTTTTTAATCTTGAATAATAGGAACAGGTTTCGGAAGAAATATCTTGGAAATTACTTTGAGTAATGTGGTCTACATAATCTTTTACTTTTTTTTAAGAACCTGCGCCACCAACCAGAATATCCTCTTTTATTTTATAAATCTTTGTACCACTATTAATTCTAACATTGGGAGCTGTAATATTCAAATTCATCGTACCCACTTTCACATTTGCTTTTACTGGTTTCTCCTTTGTCCCATTTATAGAGTGCATTTTATCGCAAATTAAGAATGCATTTTTTTCTGTCAATACTGATACAATTAGTGTCATAATCTATATGGTTATATTTAATTATACTATAAATCTCTTGATTGATATTCCTAATTTAAAATGTTGGTCATAATAACACACAACGATTGTATACACCAAGTGCGTTTTTAAGTTGCCTACCGTTAAAATTTAGTAGTAGCGAATTTAGTTTTTGAACGCCACTAAAACAAATTTAATGTTTGTTAAAAAAGTAAATTTGCGGGGCTCATTATACGTACTAATTATCGTGTAACTAACTGGTAGCATTGGGGTGTATACGCTGTTACAGCCTGGGCTTTATTAAAAATAGTTTCATTGGAATACTAAATTTCAAATGTGTGATGGAGATTGCTGGCTCTTTGGAAAAGCATTGTGTGTTGGACTATCCGATGGGCTTTGCCAATGTGCCTGCAATAGCGTTGGCTAGCTGTGAATTTTGTTTACAACACATCTATCTTAGTTTCCCAATGGTTCCTCTACGTTTACCTGCCATTTCCACCCAATGACCAAACATTTCTACCCAATACTTTGCCATTTCTACCAGACTACCTAAGGTTTCTACCCTTTGCTTTGACTTTTATGCCCAATGATCTGGTATTTATTCCCATTTACCTGACTTTTAAGCCTAATGAATGAATATTATTTATTGCCGCCTGTAAATGTTACCGATGGTTTTGCATGGTAGTTATTCTTTTTCCAGAAACGTAATAAAAAATCAATGTCTTTCAAATACATTTCTCCTTCATATTCATTAAAAAATGGCAGGGCTGATTTGTAGTTGTCGATACAATACATAACCAGTTCTTTTGATAACTCTTCAGCTAAAAGCAAGCGCATAATATGATCCTCGCTTTCGTTGCTATTAAAAAAAGGATTGTTTTTATCGGGAAAAGCACTGTTAACTGCTAAGGCTACTTCAGCTCCACTTTGGGGATTAAAAAACACTAAAGCACTTTCGGAAACTTCTGTAAAATCTCTATGCTTGTCTTCTGTACCAAAAAATCCATCGTCTTTTGCACTTTGTTTTGCCTTTTCTTTTTCCTTTTTAGATAGTTTTAATGAAGCGTTAAAGTGTTCAGTATATCCTTTTACAAAATCATCTACTTTGGAAGAGGCAACAAATGCAATTTGAGAACCTTTTGCAAAACTTTTAAATGCGATAAATTGTTTTTCAAGCAAATCTTCAACATCTTTTTCCTGATGGTCTAAAAAGTTAACTGCCATTCGGCTTTCTATCGAGTTTTTTTCATCTAAAATTAAATCGGCATTAAAATCATTGGTGAAAAATACACCTGAGAACCACCATTCATCTCTCCACATTGCTATGCCCATATAAATAATTGTATCTATTTGGCTTAATGATTTGGAATGGTCGAAAGATTTTTTTGTTAGATTAAATTTTTTACCTGATGCAATGTGTTCTATAAAAATATCATTATCATCTTGACCTTTGTATAGGAAGTATCCTCTTATTTTTTGAGACATTTTGGGATACCATTCACTTAAGGGATGATTTTCACCTAATATTTTCGATGCCCAATCTTTACCTTTTAAGCTCAATAAGCGTGTGTATTCGCGATGTATAGTCTGGTCTCTGTTTTCATTTAGATAATGAACAATATTTTCGTTAATTTCATCTTCCTCAAGTATTTCCATTTCGGCATCTTTTAAATCAAGCAGTGTGTCTGGATAAAAGAGATATGTTTTAAATAATATGGTGTCGATTAAATTGCGGGCGATGTAAAAATCGGTTTCGTTTTCATCAATTGTATATATAGCTTTTAAGGTTTCGTTTTCGGGTGCATATTCCCATGCTTCCTCAAAAACATCCATAATTTTTAAAGCGGTTTCGTAAATAAAATCGTTAAACGGCGCTATAAATTTATCTTTTTGTATGGTATTCATAAAATACCAAATCAGGAAACTTACATCTTGCACATTTATTTCTTCTGGGAAATAACCATCTAAATTAAAAAATGGCAATTGCTTGTTATATAATTCGGTATGATGATTAATAAAGGCATTCCATATATTGGTTTCCGATATTAAATCTTCGAAATACGAAGTAAGAAAACAAGATAATATGTTAATTTCATCATTATCTAAATACCTCTGCAATACAAAGGAGTGTTTATTGCTTATTATTGCATTTTTTAACTGGTTACATATTTTTAAATAGTAAGAGTCGGTAGAAACTTGCTTTTCGTAAGGCTTAAGCTCTAACCATTGTTGAATATAAATATGCTCCTTCTTTTTATACATTTTTCTTCTTCATTTTTTAATAATATAGCTTTCAGCAAGTATCATTTAAACCCATGTTTCTTTGCTGAATACAAATTTAATAATCTATGAGCGTTTAGCATAGTTTAAACGTGAAATGTTATGAACCGGTTTTGTGCAAAACTTCACTAGCGAGTAATTACAATCTTTTGCAAAAAATGTCTTTGTGTAATGGCTTGTGGGTTTTTGGGAATGTGTGTAATTGTGCGGTGGGATTTTTAAGCTATGAAATACTGTGGATTATGTTTTTCTTGCCTTGGCTGTAACGTTAAGTATATAAAAAGTAGGCGATTGCGTGGTGACTCAGCACCAAACCACTCAAATAGTAAGGCGTGGACAACCGTTTAATTCACAAATCGTTGCCTATTTTTTATATAT
>JAQICC010000142.1 GCA_027858735.1 Salinivirgaceae bacterium | reverse complement strand
CATACTGATAATCAGCTTTAACATTGTAGGGATACTGATACGCCCGTTTATTTACCACCATGCCGATGAGAAATATCATTACAAAAACAACCGTTCCGGTAATTATTTGCGCTTTTATAAAATGTTTTTTTGTCATAGTTGTTTACGGATTTGCCAGTTAGTTTTCAGTTCGTCCCCAATTTTTATTTGGGTTTTCATCCATTATCAGTTTGAGGTGGGCCCCGGCTGCAATATCCGAATGACGGATATACCATTTGTCCAGCACCTTGCCATTTAATGTTGCCGATTGTATGTAAGGTGCGTGTGCGCTGTTGTTTTGGGCCTCAATTACAAATGTTTTTCCCTGGTATACACAACTAACTTTTTCCGTTATCAAAAAAAAAATAGCACTCTCGGAAGTATTTTCACTAAAAGTAATTATCAAATAAACCAAAATAAGTTTCTCCATAATGAATTTATGGAGAAACTTATAAAGTACCTATAGGAGGCTTATTCCTTAATCATTCTCTTTGAGCTAACAAAATTCTGACCGTTTATACCTGTAGCATTGACTTTATAAACATAAATACCACTGTTTAGTTTTGAACCATCAATATTAAATAAATGAGTACCTGAAGATAATTCATTTTCAGTTAGTTCAAAAACTTTTACACCAACAACATTGTATACACTTAATGTAACTTTTGATTGTTGTTGTAATCTAAGTTTGATTGAAGTACTTTGGTTAAATGGATTTGGATAGTTTGACAATTCGAATTGCCCTGAAATTGCACTTACTTGTTCAATAGAAGTAACAATTTCTGTCATCATTGGAGTATTATCCATAGTAAGAGGATCGTAAACAGCAACGGCATTTACCATTGAATCTCTTATTGATTCTATAATAGCATCTCTATTCGCTAAATATTCTGCTTTTTTAGCAGGGAACCAGTTTAAGTCACCAAGAGGTAATCCGTCTGTTCCAGCTGTTTGCAAATCTGAATTTGAGTAACTCAAGTCAAATGCCGGTGGCCAGCTAAGTGCTGGAGCACCATCATCATTATATGATACCGGTGATTCGATCCGCCAATCAACCCATTCGCCTGTAGGATCGGTACGTTGACCATTAATATTATTAACTATTGCTGCAGCGTTCCCGGGAGGAGTTGTGAATCCAGGGTCCATTTCGGCATAGTTTGTCCCAATGGTGTAGTTATCATCAGCGATTATAAATGAATCCACATCAGCATGCTCCCATAAAAGGCTGAGAGATATAGAATCACCAGCAGATGTTTCAAACCAGTCTAAAACTTCCTGTGGACGATAAAATAGGTTTTGGCCTAAATACAATGAAATTCTATCCAGTTTATCTTTTGAGTCAGCAAAATAATTCCATGTTGTAAAATAACTGCCATAGGTATTATCAGGACTTGAATGATTTTCATTTGTAATTCCTAAAAAGTGGAAATTATAAAAAATATTATTTGCTATAATAAACTCATTAGCACGCTGTTCTTCTCCAGCTACACTTTGATTAAGGTAGGTGTTATGCATCTGGGTAATATTGGAATTGTGGAAAGGACCGCTATTTGCCAGCAAACGTCCGCTGTTGACAACCGTATTGTTCTCCCAAATTACATTATCAGAAGCTACATCTATACGCATCGGAAAGCCGCCCCACTGAGAATAACGCAATCGTACACCATTTATAAAAACAGTATTAGTCACACTAATAATATCCCCTTTGTACTGGTTTCTAAATGCAAAATCCGCCCAGTCAGTAATAACACAGTTATCTATTATTAATTTATCACCGCCTGTATTGGATACAAAAGTCCCAACAACTTCATCATTGCTGTTCGTTCCACTAAACATAACATTCTTGAGTGTCAACGCTCCTCCTTCTTTAATTTCAAAGAAACTTCTTGCGCTGCCATCGGCTGCCGGTGTATTCAATAAAACTGGTGGAGTAGCATCTTCCATAATCCAGCCGTTATCAGGTCCTTCGATCGTAACTTCGAATGTCAAATCTATACGACCGTCAAAAGCATAATACTGACCAGCCTCTACAGTGTAAACGCCTGCTTCAGTTATCTGAGCATTTACAAACTGATCTGGATCAAGTGCTGTTTGTGCATTTAAGACTGAGAATAGTCCGCAAATAACAATTAATAACGTAAAAAATTTTTTCATAATTTCTCTTTTTTTAATGTTTAACATATTTATTTATTGGATGTGAGTATAATCCTCAAATCCAACTATTTTTATTCAGGTTTTAAAACGAATAACGAAGACCTAAATCCACTGTTCTACCAAAATATTGCACTGATGAAAGTTTCTGTAATTCACTAGTAAATGAACGATCAGGCGTATTAGTAATGTTGTTGACATTCAGATACAACTGCATTCCTCCATCAAGCCATGGTAGTTTCTGGTAGGCTGTAAAATCCCAACGTTTATAGGCATCAGTATAAGAATCCAGTTCCTTATAAGTTCTGTTTACACTACTCAGTACATTGTCAGTGTATACATATGATAAGCGTGCTGAAAAACCACCGATATCATAACCTAATGTTAAATTGAATATATCATCCGGCTGATCCGGCATCCTACCAATTCGTGTGGAATCGACAAATATGGTCTTCGCAAATGGACCTGTTCCCTGTTTAACTGAAGTTTGATATGGATAGGCGGTTTCAGATTTAATATGTGTATAATTAACGTTTAAGACAATGCCCTTAAGGAATGAAGGTAGATACCAAAAATTTGTTTGCCAATCCAGTTCAATTCCTTTTACAGTAGAAGTAGCATCCAAATTAATCCAGGTGCTAACAGTAGTTTGTTGTGTTTGTGTTAGTTCGAACCTATTATTGATTGTTTCCGAATCTTTGGTTTTAAAATTCGATGAAACAATTAAATTGTCTATCTCCTTATAAAATAAACCGGCAGTAAACAATCCAAGATAACTTTTAAAAACCGAAGCATAAATATCATAGTTTTGTGTTAATGCTGGTTTCAGGGCAGTATTTCCTAAATTCAAGTAAGGACCATCATACGAATCATAATAAATATATGGTGAAACAGCCCGGTAATCCGGATAAATTATACTTTTAGTACTGGCCATACGGATATCGAACCAGTCAGTGGGTTTCACACGCACATGCATCTGTGGAAACCAGTTTTCACCTTTATTAGTATCGGCGTGTATGGCTTCACTTCTAAATTCTTCCACATTATGTCCGTATCTTTCTGTAGAGAATGCATTGTAATCGAACTTAAAATTTTCGTACCGTATACCTGGGGAAAGAGTTACATACTTGCCAATATTCACTTCTGCCGAAGTATAAAATGCCGTCAAATTTCTTTTATAATCATAATCATACTGAACGGATTCTCTAAGATCACTGATATAGTAACCAGCTTCCTTGGCTAAATCCACATAATGATTCATCTTGGAGATATCAGATTTGTACCAGAAATCCTCAATTCCCGCATCACCATCTAGGAAATCACCAATATCATAATTAGGATCTTCAAACAAGAAAGCTCTAATGCCAAGGTTCCTATCTATGTTCTCCAGACCTAGGTCTGTCCATAGGGAATCTTTCGCTAATGCTACAAAATTTTCCCCCTGTTCATTCCTGTCTGGGTCAGTAGCATTTTGTGTTTCATCATTATCTCTAGAGTTGCGAACATATTTGCCACCAAACTTTATCTTACCCGAAACACCTTTTGAAATGGCAAAAGGTACATTAAAATTAAGCATTGCCTCCTGGGCTTGTTCAGTAATATCCCGTTGTAAAGTTTGAAATCTTGTTACCCTCTTCGCATTCAATTCTTCGGTAACTACAGCAGCATTTAAAAACTCTTTCGGTGTTGCGTTCTTCGGATCTTCCAGCGTTGGAGTATGAAAACCTGTTTCGCCTTGTGCAATACCAAAATTCATACTCGTACTGCCAGGAACATACTGTTTTGAAATTGAATTTGAAACAGAAAAATCCATGCTAAAAACAGAAAAATCAAATTCACCCTGAATAGCACTACTAATTACAGTATTGGTCTGCTTATTATCACTTGCAAATCCTGACCATTCATTCCCAGAGAGTGCAAGATTATTGTATTGTGTTATCTGTTCTTGATTGAGCTTACTAATGAAATTGTTCATAACTATAGAACCATTTGTAAGTTGGTAGTCAAAAACTAAAGAACCGCCTACTCTTTGCCTGTCTGTAACTATATCTGTTATGCTCACACTTCCGAGGTCGATTGGAATAAAACCATCTACCAAAACGTCTTCTTCATTTAATGCATATCCGGCACTCATCACATCTGAATTTCTATTGAAATGATCCAAATAACCGGAAAGCTGAACCCCAAACTTATTGTCAAAAAAACGATTACTAAGAAAACCGTTTGCCTTGTAGTTATCGTAAGTATTTGCTAAGGAGCTATAACCTCCTTGCAGAGAAAAATTACCTCGTAATCCTTCAGCGGCCTTGCCAGTTTTGAGGTTTACCGTCCCTCCAACTGCATCTGCATCCATATCCGCCGTCAACGCTTTGGTAACTTCTATACCGCTGAGGATGTTTGGTGCTATCATATTCAAATCCACACTTCGATCATTACGGTCTGTTGATTGCATTCGCACACCATTAACCATCATCACATTATATTTTGGTGACATACCACGCACTGCAACCTTCTGTCCCTCTCCTCCACTTCTTATTAGAGACATACCGGGTAGCCTTGATACTGATTCTGCAGCATTTACATCCGGAACATCTCTTATTCGATCTGCTGATACAACATTTTTGATTGTATTAGAGGCTAGCTGCTGGTTAATAGCCCCCATTTGTCCTGCAGCTTGAGATGTTACAATAACCTCGTCAGTTTCAAAAGCGAGATAATCTAATTCAAAATTTACATCTACTTTTTTATTTGCAACAATAGTAACTGATAAACTTTGTTCTTTATAACCAATAAATTTTGCGATAACTTTATACTCGCCAGCAGGAACTTGATGAATAATGTATTCACCTTCAACATTTGTAGATGATCCAATACTTGTTCCTTCAAAGTAAACATTCACACCTGGAAGTGGTTCGCCGGAAGCTTTATCAACAACTGTTCCTGAAATATTACCGGATCTTTGTGCATAAACTGAGTGAGTTCCAAAAAATAAAAACACTATAGATAATACAGAAACGAATGATTTAAACATTGATATCTTGATACTTGAGTCTTTCATATTTTTTATCATTTCAATAAATATTTATTAATAAACTTTTATCTTAAAAGTAGAATTCATTGTTAGGTTGTCTTTTGCTAATCCGGTGTTAGGTAAAATACCCTTTTGATTGGTGTTACTATATGAAAAACGGTAGTTCCCCATTTCTGATGAATT
>JAQICC010000097.1 GCA_027858735.1 Salinivirgaceae bacterium | reverse complement strand
TTTATTTGTACATTATAATAAATAAATATCCTTAGCGTCCAATTATATCGCAAATAGCTAGGATTCCCCTCTTTTCCTTATGTTTGAGCTGTTTTGAAAAAGCAAACTACGAAGTCTGAATTTAGAGAATTTATGTTTATTCTGCGAAAATAAAATCTCAACAACGATGTTAGAATTCTTCATGTTTCAGTTTTTTATTGGTTAAATTGTACATGTAATATACTAAATAAAAGAGAAATCATAATAAATGCTCTCTTACCTAATAAGCCAAAGGAAATATATTTTTTAAGTCGTTTTGTTTATAGTTTCTTCAAGTATTCCAAAATGAACCCTTTCAGTTCGAAAGAATAGTTGCTGTTTTCATGTGCTTCACTTTTACAAACTAGCCGCTAAAAACAAGTTTTTATGTTTCATTATGCTTTCTCCTTCTGGCTCACTCCGAAATCCTCTCTGTTCACTCTGAAAAATAAAACGACAGTAGAGTTTCTTGCTTTGGTTATATTGCAGGAAAGACACTTTCTTGTAATTCGTCTTTATGTTTTTTATCTTCATATTCAACCAAGAATTCATTTTTTAACTCCCCATCATCAAACCATTCTGACAGACCATAAATAAATCTAAATTCAGGATGACGTTCCGGAAACTTATGCATTCTTATCACATCTTTCTTTTTAAGAAGAATTAATTGACTTACAAAAGTTTTATGCATCAATTGTTTTCCTGAAATAATATTAAATTCACTTAATAAATGTCTTGAACTGCGTGGAACTGCGTCTTTAAATATCTTGACAATAATTTTTTGAAAAGTTAAATTTCTACGTTTAGATTGAATAATTTTCTTAACAACATCCATGTTTTTGCTTGATAAGTTCTCTATAATATTTGTTAAGTCAGTTGATCCACTTTCAAGATCATCAGCAGCTTTACTATATAGTTCAGATAATTTCTTATGCTCATTAGCCACATCTCTTAATGTCAATATAACAGCTTCATCTTTATTCATAATTATAAATTTTAATTTGTTCTAAATGAAATGTAAAAGACAATACATGAGGTATTGCCTCTTTTGAAAAAATATATCTACTTAAACTTCTTCCATCGAAATAATATTTTGAATGATAATATAATTGCGTTCATAAGAACCCATGTTAGTTGCCTTTAGTTTTGCATCAACCTTAACTAAAGCACCTTTTTTACATTTTCTCAACAATGAGAATATTTTCTCCTCACAAAGAAGGCTTAGTTTACTCATGGATTGCTGCTCAATCACAATCACATCTTTTCTCGGTTCGTCGGACTTTCTCCAGTCCTTTATGTCAATAATCTTAGCTTCAAAGTTTAATTTCATAACAGCAACAGTTTTTAGATTTACATTATTTCCATCAAAGTGATATAATTGGTGTATCCTCCACCAAACTGTTTGGCTTCAATTTTGAAACGTATTTTTGGAATA
This sequence comes from Salinivirgaceae bacterium, assembly GCA_027858735.1. Lineage (GTDB taxonomy): Bacteria > Bacteroidota > Bacteroidia > Bacteroidales > SZUA-534 > GH45. The sequence goes on along the minus strand of JAQICC010000097.1, from coordinate 19,158 downwards.
TCTCCAACATTATATAGATGGAGTCGCCTTTTTAATCTCTCGTCAAATACTGTACACTTTATTTTTTCAAGCTGCCCATTTGGTTTAATAATCAAGTCAACATTGTTATTTCGTTTACTTGGTATAATTCCTAATATTTCTGATTTTGATTCGTAGATCATATTTGTATAAATTATTAGATTATTTTATGTTGTTCTTTAAAAAATAGCTTTGTCCATTTTCGCATCAAACTCTTTATAAGTGTTTTTCTAGCTTTAAGTGCAGAGTAGTGCAGAAAAGGGTCGCTCTTCCAAGAGGGGTCGTTGGTTGCGGTTTCGTGCCACTTTAAGACCTCATGCAGAACGCAGAACGAGGTCTTTGCTAGATTTTTCTTGTTGCAAACCCCCTTCTGCACCTCTGCAAATCGACTGAGCCTTCGTTTATCGACCGCTTATAACGCATAAGAATGTTTCTGCAGTTTTCTGCACGTTATTATGATATTCTGTTGTAGGCATTGGTTCCTTTTCTTGCAAAACCAATTATCTTCCTACCTGTGATTAACGCAGCAGTACCCTGTTTGCCAAACCCCTCTAGTTCAAGCGTTTCAAATATAGAATCAACGTCTTTAGTTGTTTTTGATCCAAGTAGTTTGGCATTTAGGGCATCTCTTCTTGCAATAAAACCATTTATCTCATTCGCTTTTATCCAGTCTTTTACTTTAGCCATATCTTTTTCATGATCAGGGTTTTCATCAAATAGCTTCCATACCTTTCTAGCTTCAATCTTAAGTATTTCTATTAACATTAAAGCCTTGCTAAGACTTTCGGCAGAAACCTCCATACAGTCCTCTTTAATATACTTTTCTTGCAGAAGCTCTAGTAGCAGCGCAAACCGTCCCAAATAGGACTCCAATTTTGACCAATATGCTTGAAGGTAAATAGGAGTTGAGTCATGCATTTCATCGCTCAACTTAGCTGCCTCTGAATGCCATAATTCTTGCGCTTCTTCTGAAAACTGAATGGTTCGTGTTCCCTCTTCATTACTTATATTATTATATTTTGAAAGAAGAGCTACACATAAATCGGAATAATTTTTCATTACTTCTTCATCCATCTCAAATTTAGAGTACTTATTTTGACTTGGATCAGGCATAAAAAAACAAAATCTCTCTTGAAAACCATTATTTGAAAAATTACTCAGTCCCTTAATAACTGAAGGCTGAATGCCACCAACTATTGTTACAAAAGTACTATCAATAATCGTTGGGATTTTTGCAGATTTTCTTGATATAACAACCATCCCTCCGTTCCAAAACTCCAAATACTTCTCCAAGTCGTCTCCACCACCGCTTTTATACATATTAAATGATTTCATAAGGCTAGCCATTTCGTCTTTGTACACCAGCAAGCCATGTTTGTTATTTTTAAGCGTTTCATTTATTGCTTCAGTAGTGGAATCTGTCACAACAAGAAGTTGAAGCTCTTTTTCTGATTCATCATCTTCTGCTATTTGCTGTTTATATTCTTCGTAAAGTCTTTTTTGGTATTTTCTTATTGGTTCAATAAGCATATTGAGAGCAGGTGATTTTTTCCCTCCCGGAGGTGCAATTAAGGTTATATAAACAATGCCTTTTACAGAGTAATTTCTCTTAATTTGTAGCTTGTATGCATTACCAACAATAATCGACATAGAAGAAATGAACCCAACCAATGAATATTCAACCGGGCAGCCGATACTGGCAGCCGATTGTTGTATCATTTTTTGAACTTTTAAAGGCAAATTCAATATAAAAAGATTCAAATTATCCATAATAACTTTTTTATAGGCTAGTTAATAACAATACAGATTATAATCTTCAGGAGTCGTAAAATGATCTGGAAAATCCTCTTCTACATTGATTTCTCCTTTATCCAATAATACTACAGCGTACTGTTCAATATTTTTACTTTGACTTTCAAGAAGCAGTGCAACTAGTTTAAGGTAACGGCGCATGGTGTTAATAAAATCCTCGTGGTCAGGGAATTCACGCTCATATTCCTTATAGATTTTGTTAAGCTTCAATTCAATTGATTTTTCATCCACTTTTTGAGTTAATATTGCTTCGGCTAGTATACCCATAAGAGTGATTTTACTCTCTTGAGTTAGTAACGCTTCCGATTCTTGTTGCTGACCATAGAACTCATCATGAAAAAATTCTCCTTCTTTCTCTGGATGTAAGTAAACAGCCTCTAACGGTTTACCTATTTCAGAATAAACAGCCATTATTGCAGCTACCATTTTAGGTAAAAGTTCTGCTGGATTATTTAGTTTTAAACTTGTATTTAAGCTTAAATTTTTCTGTATTAATTCAATTAGCTTTATCATTTCTTTATTTTTTATGGGAGCCTTTTCAGGCTCCCGTTATTAATTTTGTCAAATTCTAACTATTCCATCATCAGCAAGATCTTCTTCTGTTCCTCCATATGGAATTAAAGATTTAGTCACTACTTTTCCCTTCACTATATTCATTTGCAGCCCAACCATATTATCAGCAATCCATCCCAGAACAGAGTCAATTGACTCAAGGTCAATAGAACCATCATTTGGAAGAGCATCTGTATAAGTTCTAAACTTCTCTGGCTGGCTTGCCAGACCATTAGCGGCTACACCTTTCTTAATTAGCTTGTCACCAAGCTCTTCTAATTCTTCTCGTTTAATTTCCATAATTTTATAAATTTTAGTTTATTAATTATGACTGGCCAGTCGTTAATTGTACCGCATGATCAGTGCGGGAAATCCATTAATTAATTTTTAAGATTTTGTTCAGAATCCAAGCTTTCACAGTTCGCTTTAAATAGGTTACTCATATAATCAGCACTAAGGTCTTCAGAGCTGTAAAACTGGGGAAACTTGTATAGGTTTTTGTGAAAATCCTCTATAGATTTTATATCTATATTTTCCTTAAGATTGTCAAATAAATTTATACAGAATCGTACTGTTTGTTCTTTACCATATTTAGGAAAGCAAAAGGCGAGATTTATTGCTTCTACGAGAGGTAAAACAAGATTACCCGCCTTGATTTCACTTATCACTGTGTTAATTTGCTCTAATCCTTTGCTAAGTGAAAGGTCTTTTTTAACTACTGCTCGTTGGCATACAAATGGTTTATAATCTTCCATCATCAGCTTATAAAAAAACTCCTCATCCTGTTTGGTTATGTAGTAGTCGGGTGGGAAGCAATCATCCATATCAGCTATCACTCCATGATTCTTGCGTAAGTGATTAAGATAACCTTCTATATGATATTCTGCATTAACATAAGGAACTACAACTTCGGCAGCACAATCCGGAATTGGAAAGTTTTTAGGTGTGCCCAACATGTAAGGTTCTCCATAACATTCATTCTCAAGAATATGATATATCTGTTCCTTTAATAATGGATTCTTCTTATATTTAAAATCAATCATAAAACTTGTAACTTCCTTTGCATTTTTATTTTTCATTTTAATAATATTTAAGTTATGCCCTTTGGTAACATTGATGTTGTATATTTAGCCTACGCGCGTCTTGGCTAATTATTAACCTTATCATGTGCCGAGGTGTGCTTACTAACCTCTCATTTTACTTGGTGATCTTCCATGAACTTATCAAACAGATCACGGCGAAAAAACCTGATTTTCTTAATTTGAATCGGTAAGATTAGCTTTTCACTAATCCATGTTTCAATTGTTCGTTTGGAAACAGATTTATTCAAAAGTTCAGGAATATCTTTAACAGGAATAAACTCATCAAAATATTTTTTCCGCTGATAGTCTATGCATTCCTGTTTTATGGAAGCTAGTTCGGACTTAATTTCTTCAAGCTCCTTAAGTACCTTGTTCTGGAATGTATCATCTAGAATTTTGGATTCAAGTTTCTTAAAAAAATCGTTTAATATGTTTGATGAATTCTCCATCTTATTCGTTTTGTTTTCGAATGCAAGATGGAGGTAAAATGAGTATTAAATTGCTGAAACGTAAAGAGACGGGTTTCTGCTTCTAAATATAAGTATATTAGGCGCTTAGCATAACAAGAGCCATTTCAGCAATTTATTATTTGTTTTTTCTGTATGAGGTATAATAGTCTAGGGTATTGGATAAGTATTTCTTATATTCCTTTACGCCTGTAAGGCCTTGTCTGTCATTAAAGATGGTGCGAGTTTGTACTATATCTAGAAAACTCATGGCAATACCTATTACATATTTTCTTTCAGTTTTTGGAGGGCTTAATTTTACAGTATCTCCAACTTTTCTTTCTCTAGGTCTTATTATGTCATAAACATGTTGGCCTAGAATATCAAAGGCAATACTAATGTAATCTTCATCAAAATCAACATCAAATAAGTGTAAATCCATTTTCTTATTTTTAAAACGGGGGGCATACTTTACCTCATTAAGATGGTTTACTAAAAAGAAGATATTACTTATAAAATCTTCAGTTTTGAGATTTTTATATTTATCTTCTTTTTCTCCATCTAAAGCCTTTATGTCTTCTTTGAAACTGTTAATTGTTTTTTCATCAGAAAGAAAAACATTATCAATCTCATCGTACTTTTTATCATTAAAATTCTTCTGGTTCTTATTAAATAACTTTACGTAATCAATATTGAGATACTTTTTATGTTTTTGGTCTACAAATTCAATATCAATTTGCTCAAATAAGTATTCAAGATCGGGTGCGAGTAAAATTCTATTCATGAGGATTGTCAGTTAAGTTATATAAAGATATAAATTTCTGACAATTATTGAAGGTAATAGGGTTCCACCTTGGTTCCACCCAAAATGAAAAAACCCTTGAAGAACAAAGTCTTCAAGGGTTTCGTAGTAGCGGGAACCGGACTCGAACCGATGACCTTTGGGTTATGAGCCCAACGAGCTACCAACTGCTCCATCCCGCAATATATTTTAAATGTTTTTAAGAACGTTTTCGTGGCCAAACACTATTTTTTTTGTCTTAGCGAGTGCAAATATACTGCTTTTTTATTAACGTGCAAATATTATTTCAATAAAAATTATAGAAGCTCTATAAAAGTGCTAATACAGAATACATTAACCCGCTTTATTTATGAAAGAATAAAATGAATTTGATGAATGCGTGGTGGCATGAGGGTTAGTAAAGTGGAAAACCCTCCCGAAACTAGTTCGGGACGAGGCTGATTTAGAAATAACCAAATTTGGGCTTTTGTATTTTTCCAAATTTGTTGGTATTTCTTAAACGCGCAATATTCATGAATTTTCTGGAGTAACGCAATTTATTTATGCAACATATAATTACTCAATATCTTTTTTATCTTTGCACGAATAAAATTTTGGGTAAATGGAAGAACCAAAGGGCAAACGAAAACTTGCTAATAAGCTTAAAGATCGATATCGATTGGTCATACTGAACGAAAACACACTCGAAGACGTTTGGTATGCTGTATTGTCGCGAATGAACGTTATGGTTTGGATTGGTTTAATAGGAGTAGTTTTGGTTGCCTTGGGAATTGTTTTGGTTTCATTTACTCCGTTGCGCGAATATATACCGGGTTACCCCGATGGAAATATACGTTGGTTGTATTTGCAAAATGCCATTAAAATGGATTCGCTTGAAAAGGAAATAAAAATTAGGGATCAGTATATAGAAAATATTAGATTAATTCTGCGAGGAAAAGAGACGGAATCATACGTAAATATTTCTGATACAGTTAGTGAACTTACCGATATTTCATTTGATCAAACCAATTTCGATTCTGTATTGAGTGTTCAAATTGAAGAGGAGGAGCGATACAATGTTTCTTCAAGAATATTTCAACCTGAACAGGAGAAATTCGATTTAAATAAATTACATTTTTATTGCCCTTTAAAGGGTACAATAACCAATTTATATGATGCTCAAGGCAATCATTATGGTATTGATATTGTTTCGAATTTAAACGAGCCTATTCTAAGCGTACTTGATGGTACTGTAATTATGGCAGGTTGGACCTTAGAGGCTGGCTACGTTATTCAGGTTCAACACGATAATAATATTATCTCCATTTATAAGCATAACAGTCAGTTACTACAACAAATGGGAGACCGTGTAATGGCTGGCGAAGCTTTAGCCATAATAGGCAATACTGGCGAATTCACTACAGGGCCTCATCTTCATTTTGAATTGTGGCATTCAGGTAAACCTTTAAACCCGCGAGATTACATCGTATTTTAATTCAATTTTTCATGCCTAAACATATTGCCATACTTGGTTCAACGGGTTCAATCGGAACACAAACTCTCAATGTAGTGAAAGCGCATCCTGAGGAGTTAGTGGTTGAAGTGCTTACTGCAAATAAAAATGCCGATTTGCTAATTAAGCAGGCTATTGAATTTAAACCGAATGCGGTTGTAATTGCCGACGAAAACCAATATCAAAAAGTAAAGGATGCCCTTTTTGACCATGATATTAAAACCTTTGCAGGACATGATGCCATTAGTCAGGTAGTGCAAATGGGTACCATAAATACAGTGGTTACAGCCATGGTTGGATATGCTGGATTACAGCCCACCATTAAGGCCATTGAGGCGGGGAAAAATATTGCACTTGCAAATAAAGAGACTCTTGTGGTAGCAGGTGATTTGATTACCACACTTGTAAAAGAGAAGCAAGTTTTTATTACTCCAGTTGATTCTGAACATTCAGCAATTTTTCAATGCCTAACCGGAGAACCTGAAAAAATTGAAAAAATAATTCTTACCGCATCTGGTGGGCCGTTTAGACAAAATTCGATGGATGAGTTAAAAACGGTAACGGTAAAACAGGCACTAAAACATCCTAATTGGGATATGGGTGCAAAAATTACCATTGATTCGGCTACCATGATGAATAAGGGGCTTGAGGTAATTGAAGCGAAATGGCTGTTTGGTGTTCATAACAAGCAGATTGAAGTTGTTGTGCATCCGCAAAGCATTATTCATAGTATGGTGCAATTTACCGATGGTAGCATAAAAGCTCAAATGGGATTGCCTGATATGAAGTTACCCATACAGTATGCTTTGAGTTTTCCTGACAGATGGAATTCGGATTTTCCGAGAATGGATTTTAAAATGTACCCGAACCTGACATTTGAGCAGCCCGATATCGAAAAATTCAGATGTTTGGCATTGGCATTTGATGCTCTCGAAAAAGGGGGGAATGTTCCGGCAATTGTTAACGCAGCCAATGAAGTTGTGGTTGAGGCTTTTCTTAAAGAGGAAATTACTTTTCTGCAAATACCTCAATTAATTGAAAAAGCAGTGAATGGCATTGGTTTTGTAAATAAGCCAACTTATAATGATTATGTGGTTACCGATAGCGAAACACGAAAATATGTTTCGAGCTTAATATAATATGAATTTAATTGATTGGGTGATTTAGTCGATAGGAGATTATAAACAAGCATTAATAGCGTTTTCTTATTGTTTATCGCATCATAAAAATAAAAATAGAAGAATGGAAGTTGTAATTAAAATTGCTCAGTTGTTATTAAGTTTATCCATATTGGTGATAGTTCACGAATTTGGGCATTTCTTTTTTGCCAAATTATTCAAAACCAGAGTTGAAAAATTTTATTTGTTTTTCGATCCATGGTTTTCACTGTTTAAATTCAAAAAGGGTGATACTGAGTATGGTATTGGTTGGTTGCCATTAGGGGGCTATGTGAAAATAGCCGGAATGATTGATGAAAGTATGGACAAAGAGGCTATGAAACAGCCTGCCAAACCCGATGAATTTCGCTCAAAAACTACAGGTCAACGTTTACTTATTATGGTAGGTGGGGTTTTATTTAACCTTATACTTGCTGTTATAATATATGCATCGGTTTTAAAAGTTTGGGGCGAAGAATACATACCCTTGAAAAACTTAGAACATGGTATTGTTGCTGAATCGGCAGGGCTTGATATTGGTTTGCAGGATGGAGATAAAATTTTAACCATTGATAATATTGAAATTGAGAAGGCCTTGGGTTTAGAATTTTATATTTTACTAAACGAAGCCAAAACTATTCAAATTGAACGTAATGGTGATAAAACGGAAGTGGAAATAACCAACGATATAATTCCACGCCTCATTAAAGGCGAATTGTTATTTTCTCCACGAATGACTTTTGTGATTGATAAATTTATAAAAAAGGCAATTGGCGAAAAAGCTGGGTTACAAGTTGGCGATCGTGTTATTGGTATTGATACCATTTCAACCCCTTACTTTCATGAATATACACAAAACATTGTAAATTATAAAAACACATCTACCGATATTTGGGTAATTAGAAATAATGACACTTTAAACTTTGCTGTTGCACTTGACGGAACAGCTAAATTAGGAGCATTTAATAAATTCGATTTTGTAACCGAAAAACGAACTTATGGTATTATTGAGGCTATCCCAGCTGGTGTAAAAAAGGCTGTAAAAGTTGGACAAGATTATCTTAAACAGTTTAAACTAATTTTTAATCCTGAAACCGAAGCCTATAAATCGGTTGGTGGGTTTGGCGCCATCGCAAATATTTTTCCAAGTACTTGGGATTGGCAATCGTTCTGGAATCTTACAGGATTTTTAAGTATAATGCTGGGTGTTTTGAATATTTTGCCTATACCTGCTTTAGATGGTGGCCATGTAACATTTTTATTATACGAAATTGTTACCCGTCGTAAGCCGAGTGACAAATTTCTTGAATATGCTCAAATGGTTGGCCTTGTATTGTTGCTTGCCTTATTGCTTTTTGCAAACGGTAACGATGTTTATAAATGGATAAACGGAATGATGACTAAATAATCAATCGTTCTATAAAATATTAAAACCCGGCCAAATTAAGGTCGGGTTTTTTGTTAATGCTTTTTAATCCGGATTATGTATTAGAACTTTGTCATGAGCATTGAAAATACAATAAAACAAGTACTTACTGAAATGAAGCATAGCATCGCTATAGTGAGTGGAAGTAAGTAGTGCGTGCAAGAAAACTCGGTCTCTGATAAGAAAGCTTCAAGAATGAGGCTTTCGCAGCATTGAAAATCAGGAGTTTACTTTCGTAAATGACTGGTTGAAATGCAAGAGTAACGAAATTATTGGAGTTTTCTTGCTGAGACTAAGTAAGTGAAACATCTTGTTTTGAAGTAGTTTCATTGCGTAATAGATTTTGTAATGCATATTCCGGGTTTAACCTTTACCTTTGTTGTTTGTTTAATAAACTTAACTTTTAAAAAACGAGTACTATGCATATTACAACTTTACAAACGCAACCTGATTTTTATAGCAATGGCAGTATATATTTATTTATTAAGAAAAAAGATAAGTTGCCTTCTTTTATTTTAAAATCTGATAAGCCGTATTTAAATAATCAATTGAAACTTGAAAAAACCATTATTCCTTTCTATCACGCTACAGGTACCAGTTATTTAATAGTGCTAAAAGGCGATGAAACGCTGGAATTACTGAGGAAAAAAGGACATGAGACTTTAGCTAGTATAAAAGCAAATAAGGAAACAGAAATATTTGTTGATGGGTCAATGCTTAAACCCGCCGAACTTATAGCTTTTGCTGAAGGTATAGCTTTATCGGCGTATCAGTTTTTAAAGTATTTTAAGGCTGAGGAGCAGAAAAAAAAGAAGCTTGATCTTAATAACATAAAAATTTACCACAAGGAGGAGATTGAAGAGAAGGTCGTTCAGATTTCAAATATCATTAAAGCGGTATATTGGTCGCGCGACATGGTTAACGAACCTCTTATTTCGCTAAATGCCAGTCAGTTTGCAAAACAAGTTGTTAAAAAAGGAGAAAGTGCCGGATTAAAAGTTGAGGTGCTGGATAAAAAGAAAATTGAATCGCTTAAAATGGGGGGTTTATTAGCTGTAAATAAGGGCAGTATTGATCCTCCAACATTTACTATAATAGAATGGAAACCACAGAATGCCGTTAATAAAAAGCCCTATGTTATAGTTGGCAAGGGGGTAATGTACGATACGGGAGGTTTAAGCCTGAAACCAACTAACAGCATGGATGAAATGAAATGCGATATGGCCGGAGCTTCTGCGGTAGCCGGGGCACTATATGCTACCGCTTTAAATAAAATGCCGGTTTGGATAATTGGTTTATTGCCGGCAACCGATAACCGACCCGATGGAAATGCGTATACACCAGGCGATGTAATTAAAATGTACAACGGTTTGCATGTTGAGGTAATGAACACCGATGCCGAAGGACGCTTAATAATGGCCGATGCATTAAGCTATGGCGATAAATTTGATCCGGAATTGGTTATTGATATAGCAACCTTAACAGGCAGTGCTATGATGGCTATTGGTAAGCAGGCATCTATTTGCATGGGAAATGCTAAAACAAAATATTTTAAGAATCTTGAAAAAGCGGGTGAGAATACCCACGAGCGTGTTGTTCAATTTCCATTTTGGGACGATTACAATGAAGCTATAAAATCGCCCATTGCCGATTTAAAAAATCTTGGCAATAGAGAAGCTGGAGCAATTACGGCTGGAAAGTTCTTAGAGCACTTTACCAAATCGCCTTATATACATATTGATATTGCCGGAACAGCCTTTTTAGGTGCCGATGATGTTTACCGTTTAAAGGGGGGGACAGGAGTTGGTGTAAGATTGCTTACAGAATTTTTCGAAATTGTTTCCAATCCATCGTAGAAAAGTTAAATTTGTATTTTACACAAATAACCCCACTTTGTGGGTAGTTTACCGAAATTTAACGAGGCATATATGGACATCGTTAAAAATCAAATACATAAACAATTCTAAACGGTTGAATTCTTATGAGCGATAAAAAGATAAAAATTGGAATAACTCACGGTGATATAAATGGCATTAGTTACGAAGTAATTATAAAAACATTTCAAGATAGCAGGATTTATGATTTTTGCACTCCTGTAATTTACGGATCGCCAAAGGTTGCAGCATACCACAAAAAGGCACTTAATGTTATTAATTTTAATTTTAATACTATTTTAACTGCTGGTGAGGCTGTGCAGCGTAAAGCAAATATTATTAATGTATTGGATGACAATATTCGGGTTGAGTTGGGAAAATCGACTCCAATGGCTGGTGAGTCTGCTTTAATTTCACTTGAACAAGCAGTTAAAGATTTGCAGGAAGGAAAGATTGATGTTTTGGTAACAGCACCCTTAAACAGAGAAAATACCCAAAACGAAACATTAAATTTTAAAGGTCACACCAAGTTTTTGATGGAAAAATTCAATACCAATGAAACCTTAATATTAATGACCAGTGAATTAATGAAGGTGGGTGTTGTTTCTGGTCATGTGCCATTAAGTGAAGTAAGTGAGCATATTACTGAGGAGAACATATTGAAAAAACTGCGAATTTTGAATAAAACACTGATTGAAGATTTTGCCATTAGAAAACCAAAAATTGCTGTCCTAGGATTAAATCCGCATGCCGGCGATAGTGGTAAAATTGGAAAAGAAGAAGTGGAAACTATTATACCTACTGTTGATAAGGCCAATGCAGAAGGTATTTTAGCTCTTGGACCATTCTCGGCCGATGGTTTTTTTGGCTCTGATAGCTTTAGAAAGTTCGATGCTATTTTAGCCATGTATCACGATCAAGGTATTGCACCTTTTAAAGCCTTAAATTTTGATAATGGCGTTACCTATACCGCAGGCTTACCAATTGTTAGAACAACACCTGACCAAGGAATGGAATACGAAATTGCCGGTTTAGATAAGGCTTCGCCAAATTCATTCCGTGAGGCAATATTTATGGCTTGCAGTATTTATAAAAATAGAAAAGACCATAGTAGACTTACAGCAAATCCACTTCTATCATACGATGTATCGGATAAGTAATGTAATTTAATAATAGATATTGATCCCGAATGCTATAAGTGTTCGGGATATTTTTTTGTAAAAAAATATAGCGAAACTTTCTTTTTGTAGACCCTACCAGTTCAAGTATTGGGTGCGGGTGGACAAGGCTGTTTAAAAAGATTGAAATTGGCCATGAAGGTTCAAATAAACTAAGTTTTAGCAAAAATTATTATACTGTAATGCAGTTTGGTGAGATATCGGATCAAGCCGAAAAGTTGGGGAGGAACAAACAAGAACTATTCAATCCTTTTTGACAACAAAAGATACAAAATACCGGCTAAATATTATTTTGAGGTGCTAGGAATTTATATCCGACGTCAATATATAACCACAGCCTGCCCCGAACTTGATTCGGGGCAGGCTGTGGTTTAAAGTATAAATTCAAATAGTCGTATTTATATTTAACTTGATCACCAGCACCTCAAAATAAATTTTTGCCGTAAAGCTTTGTTTTCATAATTGAATAATTATAAAATATTCTCGACTCTAAGCAACTTTAGGCACTCCTAAATTTCAACTTCTTCAAGGTTTATACTTCGATTCATTGAGAATATTTTGATAGTCATCTATGGCCATTAATTCAGCTAATGAAATGTTAGGATGATGTTTTAAATACGAATTTACAATTTTATAGCCAATCCAATGTCCGGTGCGTGGTGGCGAAAGTTTTGAAAAAGGAGTGGTAAACGGACCATCATCAATAAAGCGCTTTATTTCTTTAAACGAAGAGTTAAATAATGATTTGTTCTCCACAAGGTATAGCCACATTTGTCTTTCGTTTTTTTCGCACCATTCTAATTTTTGTTTTGTATATCCCCATTTTAAAGTGTCAGGAGTATCCGGAAGCATGGCCTCTAAAAAAACGTGCATTTTGCCATAATATATCATTTGGCTCGATAAATTATCGGTATTTTCTGAATAAGGAAACTCTGTTAAACCCCACGAATACAGAACATCGGAAGGCATTTTCTGAGCATGCATGTTTTTGCGTAAATACATTGGAGTGCGTAACATGGCATAAAATTTTGAATCGGCACCCAAATATTTGTCAAGGCTTATACTTACTAAGCCAGAATCGATAATAAGCGACTGATTAAAACCAGAAATGTGTGTGTAAATATTAGGTATAGGTTTATCAGCGAAATAATAGTGGTAGCGTTTAAACGCCTTGTTTATTGTAGCAAGTTCTTCGTTGTAATCGGTTTTATTTATTTGGGTGTAGGCTTCTGAAATATACGGATCGGTTAAAAAATACACGAGCTTTTCGGCATAATCCAATTCATTTGTACCTCCAATTTGAATTACGGCACGATTATATAGATCAAAAAACCCATTGTAGGTTTTTTCAAATTTGGGGACATAATTCCAGACACTGTCGTGAGGAATTTCAAACAATTCTTGATCAAAGCGTTTAAATTCTTGATCAATTTTTATATCAGCAATATCAATATCCCATTTGTTAGTTTGGCAACTCGATAGGGCAAAACCTATAAAAAAACCATACAAAAGAGTCCGTCGAATCATAAATCAATTTTTTTTTAGTAGTTATTCACAAAGATAATCAGGCTTCTCTATTTTGTTTATCTTTGAGCGTATTTTTAAAAACCGGGTAAAACCCTTGAAAAAACGAGTTATAATGAAAAAAATTGCTTTTGTATTACTTATTACCCTGCTATCAATTTCCGTTTATTCGCAAGGTGTGCGTATGGGACTTACGGCAAGTCCTCAGGTTTCTTGGATGAAATCAGATGCCAGTACTATTAGTTCAGATGGCAGTCAATTTGGCTTTAATTTTGGGTTAATGACCGATTTCTTTTTTGCCGAGCGCTATAGTTTTTCTACGGGTCTTATGATAAATAATACTGGTGGAAAACTAAAATATGGTGAAGATACCTTAACGTTTAAAACTAACGATAAAACCTACGAACTACATCCTGGAACATCCATAAAATACAAAATTCAATACATTGATATTCCTTTGGCTTTTCGCATGGAATCGAATCAAATAGGTTATTTTGTTTATTATGCTCAGTTTGGAGTAACAAACCATTTTCGGGTGGGTGCTTCAGCCGATATTGAAGGTGAAACCTTTGAAATAGTTGATGATGTTAAATCGATTAAGAATATTTCAATAAATGGTGCCGGCTGTAAAGATGAAATTGATTTATACAGCATGGGTTATAATATTGGAGCAGGGGCAAATTACTATTTTTCGAAAAACACTGCCATAACTTTTGGTTTGCTATATACTAATGGGTTTATTGATGTTACTAGCAACAAGAATAAACAAATTAAAGACAATGTTTCATTACGAAGCATTACCTTGAAAGTAGGAGTATTATTTTAAAAATTGTTGTTTATACTGCGGGGTTTCAATTTCGTATAAGAATTTTATTTACTAGAAATGAAGGTAGCTTTATCTCAGCTTAATTACCATATTGGCAACTTTGAAAGTAATGCCTCTAAAATAATCAGCACCATTAAAAAAGCTGAAAGCGAGGGCGTTGATCTGGTCGTATTTTCTGAGCTTTCAGTTTGCGGTTATTCTCCTATTGATTTGCTTGAGCAACACGATTTAATACTAAAATGTGAACGCACGTTAAATGAAATAGCTAAAAATTGTGTGAATATTGGTGCTATTGTTGGAGCTCCTGTAATTAATCCATCACCAAAAGGTAAAAAACTTTTCAATGCAGCCTGTTTATTAGCCAATGGTACGGTAGTTGAAAAGCGCTATAAAAGCCTGTTGCCTACCTACGATATTTTTGATGAATACCGCTATTTCGAGCCCAATGATTCTTATAATATTATTGAGTATAAGGGCGAAAAAATAGCGCTTACAATTTGCGAAGATTTATGGGCAAAGCAACCCTCAGCTTATGTGGGTGCAAAGGGTGCTTTATATAAAACATCGCCTATGGACGAGCTGATTAAGCAAAACCCCGATTATATTATAAATATTGCAGCTTCGCCTTTTTCGTATAATCAAGGTAAAGTTCGCACACAGGTGTTGGTTGACAATGCCAAAAAATACAATTTGCCCGTTTTGTATGTTAACCAGATAGGGGCAAATACCGAGATTATTTTTGATGGCGATTCAATGGTCGTTAACTCAAAAGGTGCTATTGTTGAACGCTTAAAAGCCTTTTCGGAAGACTATATTTCTGTTGATACTCAAG
Source organism: Salinivirgaceae bacterium (assembly GCA_027858735.1). Lineage (GTDB taxonomy): Bacteria > Bacteroidota > Bacteroidia > Bacteroidales > SZUA-534 > GH45. The sequence goes on along the minus strand of JAQICC010000097.1, from coordinate 4,137 downwards.
AATTAATTGCTTCGGAAAAAACGGAAAGCAAAGAACTAGAATATAACCATATTGAAGGAATAAAAAGCGCGCTAATTTTAGGCATTAACGATTATTTTGGCAAAATGGGCTTTAAAAGTGCAACCTTGGGTTTAAGCGGTGGAATTGATTCTGCAGTAGTTGTTGCCCTAGCTGCCGAAGCACTCGGAAAAGATAATGTTCGTGTATTGCTAATGCCATCAAAATACTCATCAGATCATTCCATAAGTGATGCTGAAGAATTGGCTAATAATTTGGGTATAAAACATGAAATTGTACCTATTCAACCCATTGTTGATACATTTGAGCAAAGTCTTGCAGCGCAGTTTAAAGGACTGGATATTGATGTTACTGAAGAAAATATTCAGGCCCGTACACGCGGCGTTTTAATGATGGCACTTTCAAATAAATTTGGCAATATTTTAATGAACACCAGCAATAAAAGTGAAGCTGCTGTTGGCTATAGCACGCTATATGGCGATATGAACGGAGGCTTATCGGTATTGGGCGATGTTTATAAAACCGATGTTTTCAGGTTAGCGCGTCATATAAATAAGGACCAAGAAATAATACCGGAGAATTCTATTGTTAAGCCACCATCAGCTGAGTTACGACCCGATCAGAAAGATTCGGATTCATTGCCCGATTACGATTTGCTTGATGCTATACTTTTCCAATATATTGAGCAAAAACTAAGTGCATCAGAAATAATAGCGCAAGGGTATGATGAGGCTACGGTAAATAAGGTGTTGAGATTGGTTAATATGAATGAATACAAACGCTTTCAAACCCCGCCAATTCTGCGTGTGTCGTCAAAAGCATTTGGTTTTGGTAGAAGGATGCCATTAGTGGCTAAGTATTAGCAAAAGTGGCATATTTTCCCTTCTCAAAACTAAAATTACCTTGCCCACATTTGCTATATACCATGGCATTTTGCACGAAATGACTGCAATATTGATAATGCAATATATTTTTACAACAAGGCCTTTAGCATTAAGCAGGAATTAAAAGACAGTATTGGAATTTCCTATACCTTGAGCAACATTTTTATGGCCTCTATAATGATTTACAAAATTGACTCGGTCTTTTGTTATTTAGATGAATCGGCACGAATAAGGACATTAACTTACGACCGTACCGGTTTAACGTAATGTTATTTACGGCGAATTTTATACTGAAACAGGCCAACCTAAAATGGCCATTAATTATTATAGAAAACATTAGAAAAGCACTTGAGTATACTTATATCAGCATGGCAATTGATTAATCTGATAATCGAGATGTTCGCTTTGCCATTGGGCGAAGGATAACTTATCAGTAAGAATTAATTTGTTTTTACCTATATCAGGGTGTAAAAGTTCGTTACAAACCCTAAGTACCTGTTCAGGGCAAGCGTGGTTAAAGTAAAGCTTTTTACCCAGAAAATGAAGATTAATCTGGCTTTAGTTTTAATCCAATCACAAGAACATCGTCAATTTGTTTGTGTTTACCTTTCCAGTTTTCAAATATTCGTTCCAATATTATTTTTTGTTCTTGCATGGGTAAATGGGCATTTTTTAAAAGCACTGTTTTTAAATTACCTCTCATAAATTTTCGTCCTTCTGGACCGCCAAATTGATCTTTATACCCATCGGATAACATATATATAATAGTTTCTCTTGATAATTTAAATTTATGATCGGTAAAACAAAAGTCAGGATAATCGGCAAATAAACCTCCAATTGAAAAAAAATCGCCTTTAATTACTTGCATGTTTCCTTCAGAGAGCACATAGTAATTTTGAATTGCAGAGGCAATAGTAAATTCTTTTTTGATGTTGTCAATTTGGCATAGGGTAATGTCCATCCCATCATTTTGAGAAGTTTCAATATCAAAACTTTGATTTAGGGCAAAAATAACCTCTTTACTGAGTAATTTAAGAATTTGTGAAGGTTTATCATTCTTGTGATTCTCCACAATTTTATTTAGCAGACTGTTTCCGATCATTGACATCAATGCGCCAGGCACTCCGTGCCCGGTACAGTCGGCCAAAGCAAAAAATTGCAAATGTTCCCTTTCCGAATACCAGTAGAAGTCGCCGCTAACTACATCTTTTGGACGAAACAATACGAATGATTCGGGAAATTTATTATTAATGAATTTTGGCGAAGGTAAAATAGCTTGCTGGATAAGTTTTGCGTATGCAAGACTTTCACTAATTGCTCTACTTTTATCCTCCAGTTCTTTGTTTTTGGTTTCAATAAGATTGTTTTGAAACTCAATGCGTTTACTGGCTTTTTTTAAATCGATATGTTTTCCAAATAAATCAATTGTGCGTCGTCTTGCCTTTTTTATAGCGCGTTCTAAACGCTCGTTTTTCGCTTCAATTTCTTTTTTTTGAAGTTCTACTTCTTGATTCTGCGTTATAACCTCATTGTAGTCTTTTTTAAGCTCCTGCTTTTCGCTAAATAATTCAATACTTCTGTGTCGGGCTTTGTCAAGAACATACTTTTTTTGTAGGATTTTACTTTCAGCCACTTCTAAATCTTTTGATTTCAGTTTCAATTCAGAATCGACAAGTTTATCTTTTGGTTGTATTAGATTTTTTTTCATCATATTTTCTAATAAGATATGGACAAATTTAGCAAAATGTTAAATACACGCTCAGTATATGCAGTTTATTATTTTTAAAAAATTCCCAATTAGCCATGGCGCCGAGTTGGCATCAAAGAGGCATGGTTCTTTTGTAGATTATAATTTCTTACTCGTTTGCGATTAATTACCTTCCGACTAAGATAAAATTGAAACTAATTGAGCTCACAGATTAGCACGAATCATGGGAAACAAAGAGGACAGTAACAATGTCTGGATTGAAGTTTATTGTAAAACTGATACTTCGTCCTCTTGCGGTGGGGAGTTTCATTTAAACAAGCTTATTAAAGCAACCTTAAAATAATAAACTGTATCTATAAGAAAAGAAATCGATATTATGAAAAACCTTACTTCTTCAATTACAGTTTTGACTATTGCACTTATTTTTACTTTTTTTGGAACTATTCAAGCTCAAATTGAAACACCTGATTGGGCTACTACACGGCCTATTAAGAAGGGTTTTGTTTATGGTGTGGGAATTGGAAAAAGTGGGGATTTGCCAATGGCTAGTGATAAAGCGCGTTTAAATGCCTTAAGAGATTTAACAAATAACTATAACGGAAAATTTGAGACCTATGCTGCAAAATGCGATACAATTTTAGGAGCAGACAATAAAGTTCGAGAGGTAGTTAGAACCATTAAATTGCAGCAAAAGGCAAAATTAACTGCGGTTGAATTTGCGGATAAAAAAGTTGATTCGCAAGATGGACTAACCATAGTATATACTCTATTACAACTCGACGTAAGCGATGATATTAAACTTCTTAAAAAGGAAGTTGAGAGCGATAAAAAACTTCGTAGAAAAATGGATGAAAAGGGGCTACTTAAAATTTTAGACGGATTATAGCTCTTTGATCATTTTGAGTTAATTATAAGGATCGTTAGTTCCCCAATAATAGCTATTTTTTATGGGTTTTAATGAGAATCCGCCTTTCCCCCTCGAATCTCTTTTATATTTAAAAAAGGGCAAATAATATTCAATGGTAATCTGATAAGTATCATGTCTGGTAATGGCATCTTTAGCATAGTTTCTACTATACGAATTATTGATCTGAGGATTGTTATAATACCCATCTTTTACAGGATTTGCAAAGGCTTGTGTAATGCTGTTTAACGAGGCGGTAAATCGTAATGAAACTACCACACCACGAATAAATACCCCTCCACCAAGCACAAAACTGGTATAGTTTTTAAAATTATTTTCGTAATTATAGTTTGCTGCTGTTTCGCTAAAAGAACTGCCAGTATCGAAATTGTTTTGCTTTATTTTCACGAATTTGGTGAATTGCGATCCTCCTTCAATTAGCCATCTTTTCCGGGTATTAGTATACCTAAAAGTTAAAGCTAAACTGCTGGTATTTATATGTACTGTTTGTAAGTTCAATTTGATTTCAGATTATTGTACTTTATGCAGCAGCTTTAGTAATTAATTGATTTTCTATATATTCTTTTAGAAGCATAGGTCTTCCAATATTGATGTAGTGTTTT
>JAQICC010000064.1 GCA_027858735.1 Salinivirgaceae bacterium | reverse complement strand
AGTTATAATTATTTTATTAATAAAGATAACTCCGTTATCACACGGTTTTTTGGAGGGGTTGCTCAGCCATATGGAAACTCAAAAGCAATGCCATTTGTAAAACAGTATTTTTCTGGTGGAGGGCAAGGTATACGAGCATGGTATCCTCGCAAGCTTGGACCGGGAAGCTATGTACTACCTGATTCTATTGCAGGAGATTATCCTAATCAGCTATCCGATATTAAGTTGGAATTTAACCTTGAATATAGATACAGCTTAAATAGGAGTTGGAAAGGGGCACTGTTTCTCGATGTGGGAAATATTTGGTCAATTAGTGAGAGTGATGAAAGGGAAGGGGCACTTTTCGAGTTTGATAAATTTTATAGGCAATTGGCTGTAGGAACAGGTTTTGGTATCCGTTACGATTTAGATTTTGCTGTATTTCGCATCGATTGGGGTATAAAGATACATGATCCTGGTATTCAAGGTAAAGATAGCTGGGTGTTGTTTAATGGTTCTTTTAATCGCCATGATGATTTAATTTGGCATATTGCAGTTGGTTACCCATTCTAACCAGAACTATTCATAAAATATTTTAATTGTAAGATTAAAGTTAATCTTAGTCGCTGTCGTAGACAGGGATAATTCATTAATTATTAGGGCTAAATAAGGGCTTTCAGTTGCTTTTTATTGGTTTTTTCCCCATACTTGCGTCAAATTACAGTCCTTTTTTGTTATTATTCAAGATTTCATTTTTCACAGGACACAAATTATTAGGTAAATTCAAGATTATATGAAAACTGAACGCGATAGTTTTTCGAGTAAATTTGGCGTTATTGCAGCTGCTGCCGGATCGGCAATTGGATTGGGCAATATTTGGAAATTTCCTTATATAGCTGGTGAAAATGGGGGTGGTGTATTCTTAATAGTTTACCTCGTATTTATACTTTTAATAGGTATTCCGGTAATGATGTCGGAGTTTATCATTGGTCGCAAAGCCCATAAAAATGTTTTTGGTGCTTTTCGTGAACTCACTAATTCAGGTTTCTGGAAAATAATAGGGGTTATGGGGGTTATGGCAGCATTCTTTATATTGTCGTTTTACGGTACTGTTGCTGGTTGGACAATGGAGTTTTTAATATTAGCTATAACGGATAGTTTCTCAGGACGAGACGCTCATGAAATTGAACAATTATTCTCAACATTTAGTGAAGGGGCTTATAAACCCGTTATATTTCAAATAATATTTATGGCGATTACTGCTTTAATTGTAATTGGTGGTATTCGAAAAGGAATTGAGAAGTACACCAAAATTTTAATGCCACTGTTAATTGTTATTATTCTTTATCTCGACATTACAGCAGTTTCGTTAAAAGGCGGTGGCGAGGGTTTGCGTTTTCTGTTTAATCCCGATTTTTCAAAACTTTCGCCAAAGTTATTTATTGATGCACTAGGGCATGCTTTTTTTACATTAAGTTTGGGTATGGGGGTTCTTATGACCTATGCTTCCTATTTTCAAAAGGATACGAATTTAACCAGTACAAGTGTTAGCGTTGCAATGGCCGATACTATTATTGCCCTACTGGCTGGTATTGCAATATTTCCGGCTGTTTTTGCTTTTAGTACGGAACCTGCAGCGGGGCCGGGGCTCGTTTTTATTACACTCCCGAATATTTTCGAACTTATTCCAGGCGGATACGTTTTTTCGATTTTATTCTTTTTATTACTGGCAGTTGCTGCATTAACGTCATCAATTTCAATATTAGAAGTTGTTGTTGCTTATTTATCTGAAGAAAAAGACATTTCAAGAACAAAAGCTACCATATTAGCTGCATCAGCAATAACGGTTACAGGAGTACTTTGTACTTTATCAATAGGGCCTTTGAGTGATTTTTTGATTTTCGGATTTAATATTTTCGAATTATTGGATAAAGTGGCATCCAATATTTTACTACCCTTAGGCGGAATGTTAATTTCAATATTCGTGGGCTGGAAAATGAAAAGGCACATTGTTATTGATGAGTTATCGAATTATGGGAAAGTTCGCATAGCTTCCATTCATCTTTTTATGTTTTTAGTAAGATACTTGGCGCCTATAGCTATCTTTTTTGTATTTCTTCATGGTATTGGTATAATAAAAATTTAAGACACTGTTTGATTAATTATATCTCAATATAATGCCGGCATCTGTCGGCATTTTTTATATATTAGAGTTGTTTTATTATTTTCGACCCATGGCCAGCAATTTTAAAGAGTATTTTTCATATTCAAAATCTGAAAGAAATGGATTACTTATATTACTAGTATTAGTAATTGTTGTTTTTATCGCTCCTTCTATACTAAACTATTTTTCCAACGAAAGAGAATTTGATTATTCGGAATTTGAGAAAAAAATAAACCAATTTGAGGCACCTTCTATATCAAATGACAAACTGAGCGAATCTAATAAAATTCAATATTTCAGTTTCGATCCAAACACAATAAATTTAAGTGATATGAGACGCTTGGGTTTGTCTAAAAAACAGTCTCAAACTATAGTAAATTATCGTAATGCAGGAGGTGTATTTAAAGCAAAAACCGATTTTAGTAAAATATATACCATCAACTCTGAATTATACTTAAAACTGAAACCTTATATTCTAATAGTTGCCAAAAGTAAACATGAAAGCGATTCTGTTACAAAGAAAAGGACTCAGCAAGCGAGATCAAAATGGGTGAAAAATGAGTCAATAGCTGTCACGCATGAAATAAGCATTGAATTGAATACCGCAGATAGCATCGATTTAATAAAACTTTATGGTATTGGACCCTCATTGTCTCGACGAATAATAAGGTACCGGAATTTCTTAGGTGGCTATTGTAATAGAGAGCAATTGCTCGAGGTTTATGGACTAAATCAAGAAACATATAATAAAATTGCAAACGCTATTACAACCGATACTTCTTTAATTCAGAAAATAAACCTGAATCAAATAGAATTTAAGGCCTTAAATAAGCATCCTTATTTTAGCTATGCTCACACAAAGTCGGTTTTTAAATACAGAAAACTAATGAACGGTTTCCGATCAGTTAATGAAATAGTGGCAAATAATTTGGTTGATAGTGCCACCTACGCAAAGGTTAAACCTTATCTAAGGGTAAACTAACAGCTCTTGTAATCATTCTGTTTAATAGTCTCAATTCATTTTTTAAGAAAAAGAATACAATAATAGCCGAAATACTATCGGCAATCGGAGCAGAAAGCCATACACCATTGAGACCCCAATATTTGGGAAAAATCAAAATTGCCGGAATTAACATAAATACTTGTCTTAATAAGGAAAGTAAAGCGGAAGTTTTTGCTTTACCAACCGATTGAAAATAGTTGCCTACAATTATTTGAAAACCCACTATTGGAAAAGCAAGAAAGATTAAGCGGAGTCCATGGCTTCCAATATAAAGCAGTTCTGTATTATCATTATTAAAAGCTTTAATTATTGATTCAGGAAATAGTTCAACAAATATCCATCCCATAACTGATATAAAAGTGGAGGCTTTTAAGCCAAGTATCAATACTTCTTTGACTCTGCTATATAATTTTGCACCATAATTAAATCCTATAATTGGTTGGGCACCCATATTTATAGCAATTATGGCCATAATTAAAAACATAGCTACACTATTAATAATTCCCATTGCACCAATAGCTAAATCTCCTCCGAATTTTACCAGTTGAGTATTCAGAGTACCTTGAACAAAGCTGCTAGCTATTTGCATGGCAAATGGGGCAAAGCCAATAGTAATTATATATTTAATAATAGTAGTATCAATTTTAAAATTTTCTGGTTTCAGTTTAATAATGGCTCGCTTGCTAGTAAAATGTCTAACAACCCAAATGCATAGTACACCCATTGAAATAATTGTTGCATAAGCTGCCCCTTTTATGCCCATGTCAAAACCAAAAATGAATATGGGATCTAAAATTAAATTTGTTCCTGCACTAATAAGCATTGAGTACATAGCAATTTTTGCATTGCCCTCCGATCGTATTAAGTTATTTAATGAAAAACCAACAGTGTTTAAAATAGTCCCCAATAAAATAATATTAAGGTATTCATTAGCAAATCCAATAGTTGTTTCACTAGCGCCAAATAGCTTAAGCATCGGTGTTTTTACAGCAAATCCTAGAATAGTAACCAATACTCAGACTTCGTAGTTTGCTTTTTCAAAACAGCTCAAACATAAGGAAAAGAGGGGAATCCTAGCTATTTGCGATATAATTGGACGCTAAGGATATTTATTTATTATAATGTACAAATAAA
>JAQICC010000008.1 GCA_027858735.1 Salinivirgaceae bacterium | reverse complement strand
ACATCTGCTAGACCATTATTTAATAAGGTAATAAGGTTATTCATGCTTGCTATAATCTCCCCTACTAAGGTTCAATACTTGAAAATAAGGTTTTAAAGATCGCTAATAAAACCTTATTTCTTTAAATTTAACCTTAGTAGAATATTATACCTAAGTAAAGCGCCTCTTCACTTTGTTCGAATCGCTCAACTTAGGTTTAAGTTATCCGGGTATAAATTTAACAGCAGATGGGTTAAAGGCCACCCAAACCATTTGTTCTTCTTTGTAGTTAAGTTCATTAAAGGTATCGGTGGTTATGGCAACATAAAATAAAATGCCGCAGTCAATTAATAGTTCGTAACCTAGTCTGGCAGGAATAATTTCTTGAATAATGCCTTTAAATTGATTAATAGAGCTTGTTGGGTGCTTGTCTGTTGAAATTATAATATTCTTTTGTCCTATTAAAACTGAGCCCGTTTTTGCTTTTAGTTTTGTGAGTATTGTAAAAGAAATATTTTCTGTTATTATAGCCTTTATGGTCTCTTTTTGAGTGTTTTCTTCAAGTTTGGCTTCGTAAAAGTTTTTAATACCCCCAAAATTTGCTACAAACTTATTTTTAGGATGGGTGAAAACTTCTTTGGGTGTGCCCGATTGTATTAAGGTACCTTCATGCATAATTGCAATTCGGGATGCGAGCGAAATGGCTTCTTCATAATCATGAGTAACATGGATTATAGTTTGTCCTTGTTTATTTAATCGTCTAAGGATTCTCCGTAATTCACCTTTTAAACCTACGTCCATTGATGATAACGGCTCATCAAGTAATAATACTTCGGGTTCTAGAGTTAATGTTCGCGCCAAGGCAACGCGCTGCTTTTCACCTCCCGATAAAGTTTCAATTTTACGGTCAAGCAAATGATCAATATTTAATTCACACGAAAGAGCTTTTAGCTTTTCTTCAATTGCAGGCTTTGCGGTTTTTCTAATTTTTAAGGGATAACAAATATTTTCTTTCACCGAAAGATGGGGGAAAAGGGCAAAATCTTGAAAAACCAATCCAATTTTTCGTTTTTGAATGGCTGTTGAGGTTATATTCTTATCATTCAATAAAATATTACCTTTTTTAATTGGAATTAAACCTGCAATACTCTCAAGCACAACTGATTTTCCTGCACCCGAAGCCCCTAAAAGCATAAAATATTCACCTTTTTTTACATGAAAGTAAATGTCTTTCAATGAAAAGGAATCAAATTCAATATGTAAGTTTTCAACTTTTACCATTTCGTTTTGAAATTGATAAATACCTAAGTAAAATAAAAAATACCAAACAAACTGCAATAAAAATTAGTGCAACGGGGCGTGCATATTTTAAACCGAAAGCACCAAAACGTTCATAAATCATTACAGGGGTTATCATGGGGTGGTATGCTACTATAATAACAGCACCAAATTCGCTCATTCCTCGTGCAAACATCATAATTAAACCACTTAGAATACTGCGCCACGCCAGTGGAATGGATATGGTTATAAAAGCTTTAAAGGGAGTAGCACCGAGGTTTAATGCGGCTTTTTCAAGCCGTTCAGGAACTGCTGAAAATCCATCGCGTGCTGCATTTATTAAAAATGGTAAGCTTACAAATGCCATAGCCAACACAATTCCTGATACATGACCAGGAAATTCCATACCCAACAAACCTCCTGTTTTACCAATTATACCTTGTTTTGAAATAACGGTAAGTAAAGCAATACCTGCTGCAGAATGTGGAATTACAACGGGTAAATCAATAATGCCTTGAATTAATTTTTTTCCAAAAAATTCTTTGCGCGCCATTGTAAAAGCAAGTGGTATGGCAAAAAAAGCGAAAATAGACGTTGCTAACATACTACTCCAAAGGGTAAGGGCAATACTTTTTGTAACTTCTTTGTCAACAATAGTTTCTGAAATCTCAGCAGGCGAAGAGTGTAGTAAAAGGCTTCCCAGAGGGGCAATAATAAAAAGCAATACCAAAGCTCCTAAAAAGGTAAAAAGTAACGATATGCCTTTGTTTTGAACCATTCAGCAAATGTAATTAATATTTTTTTGTATGAGGATTTCAATTATCAGTACCAACAAGATAGGTTCAGGCTATTGATCGAATTAAAATAGCATGGCTAAACGATTTAAAAAAGAGTACACTGATTGAGTCCACTCCGAAAAGTCACCCGATGAATACTTTTGCAAAATACCGAAGCAATTCAGGTCCGTCATTCAGTCACCCGGAAATTTTCTTAATAATTATTTTATATTATTAGCTTGCGTTTTAAAATTGATAATCAGAATGTTAAATCAATCTTAAGAAAATTGAAATCAATGTTCTTTTAATTTAAACCCTGTCAATAAAACTTATTTCATGAAGGGGTGACCTCTCAAGTATAGAGAAAAGTTGTAGCTTTTTTAGCGGACACTAATGATAAGGAATCAGAAAGGTGAAACACATGTTATGCGAATTACTCTTTGCAAGAAAACACCAAATACAGCCTGCCCGAATAAGTCAGTCGGGCGTTACTCTTTTGTTAACCATAAGTCATCCCGATTGAGTCATCCCGATTGTGCTTTTTGTTGATTTGAAGGAAAAAAAATTAAAGGGAACGGATATTCAACCTCTTTCAGAGGTAATATTAAACAATATTTATGCTCTAAAAGAGTATTAAATTTGTTTAAACTGTTAATAAATGCTTTTGTTCTCTTTATATTTATTAAATTAATGCAAATTATTAATGCTTCATGATAATAAATAAACTCTCAATAAGAAAGCAATTAGTCCTATTAATATCAATTGTGGTATTTTTTGCTCTATTCTTTGCATCGGTTCTCATATACAATTTTACCGTTTCTAGTTTTAAGCAACAACTTGTAAAAGATTCTCAAAGCATTGCTCAAATGATTGGCGTAAACAATCAATCAGCTTTGGCTTTTAATGATCCAGTTGTTGCTAGGGAAGTACTCGAAAAGTTAAGAGAAAATCCATCAATTGAGGTGGCATCTCTGTTAACTCCGAGCAGAAGCGTATTTGCAAATTATATTAAGGGAGAACGCCCTGAATGGATTATAATTCGAAATAATTATAAAGGTAAAAACTTTGAATTCTCTAAAGAGCATTTAGAATTAGTTTCAGATATAATTTTTGATGGACAAAAAATTGCTGTAGTTTATTTAAAGATAAGTTTGGTCGATTTTAAGGAACAATTGTCAGAATTAATGAGGGTATTAATGTTTGTTTCTTTAGCAACGTATGTTATATCTCTATTTGGTATAGTATTGATATCTAAATTATTGGCGTCGCCAATTTTGCATCTTGCAAGAGTTATAAAGAAAATATCGATTGAAAAAGATTATGCTACAAGAGTAGATGAATTGGATTCAAACACAGAAATAGGGGTGTTGTATAATGGTTTCAATGAAATGCTTAAAGAAATTGAAATTAGGAACGACGAAATTATTGTTGCTTTCGATGCCATTTCAGAACAAAAAAATGAGATAGAGGATCAAAGAGATTATATAGAAGAACAAAGAGACAGGATAGAAGATCAATCACAAATATTAAAAAAATGGAATGAGGATATAATGGATAGTTTGAATTATGCCAAGACCATTCAAAATAATATGCTGCTATCGATTGGTAAAGTGAAAGAAATGTATAAAGATTTGTTTATTCTGTTTAAACCGAGAGACGCTGTGAGTGGTGATTTTTATTGGTTTGATAGAATGAATGAACAGTTTATTTTTAGTGCTGCAGATTGTACGGGTCATGGTGTGCCAGGAGCCATGATATCAATTGTTGGTTTCAATATTTTAAATCAAATAATAAAATACAGGCAAGAATATGATCCTCATAAGATACTTCATCAATTAGACAGCGAAATTATTAAGTTTTTTAGAAAAGATGAGCACAGTAATAGATCAGACGATGGTATGGATTTAGCCATTTGTAGTTTGGATACAGAAACCAATATTTTGTATTATGCGGGAGCAAACAATTCAGCTTATATTGTTAGAGGTGAAGAGCTTATAGAATTACCATGTGATAAACATTCATTAGGAACTGATGCAAGCGATTTTATTTATGATGAAGGTTTTTCTTTAATGCAAAAGCAGCTTATAAAAGGGGATACAATTTTTCTATATTCTGATGGTTATATGGATCAGTTTGGAGGTCCTAGAGGTAAAAAATTCATGAAAAAAAGATTCAAAGAATTATTGATTAGTACTGCAAAATATCCTATTGAAGAGCAAAAAGATTTTTTAGAGGATACGCTGAGAGAATGGATAGGGGATTTAGAACAAGTTGATGATATAATAATTATTGGTGTTAAAATTACAACCTAAGTTGAGCGATTGGAACAAAGTGAAGAGGCGCTTTACTTAGGTTTAACCCTCCCGACCTCCGGTACGGGACAGGCTGACCTAGGAATTGTTGGTTTTCACATTTTGAGTAGCCTGGCCCGATTATTTCGGGGAAACGAAAAGTATGAAAACCTTACAAGACCT
>JAQICC010000445.1 GCA_027858735.1 Salinivirgaceae bacterium | reverse complement strand
CTAAATGAATTTTATTAGAATGAAAAATCTTAATTATTGCCTTAAACATAGTCCTAACAATTATTAAAGCATTAGGTTTTAGGTATTTAAAATTGGGTACAAAAGCGGATAGTCATTTTAAATAATGAAGATATTCACAGTAGCCTTAGTGTTTCTTTTGTTTTTTATTATATCGGCTCAATATGTTTTCAATAATTGGGCAGATAAGGAAAAACCTTTCTATTGATATGATTTTCACGAAAAAAACCAAGAAAGCGGTTGTAATTATTTCTGGAGGTGGCAAGGGTTTAATAACTATATACGATGAAGGTTGCTATTTGGCGAAAATATTTTTAGAGAATGGCATAAATGGCACGGTATTTTAAAAAACGGTTACCTAATCCAGCATTCCCTGATTAGCCACATAATGAATCTCTTAGCTATGCAGAAAGAGCGATCAAGTTATTTTGTAATAAATTGAAAGAATAGGGCTTTGATAAAAATAAGGTTATAGTTTTTGTTTTGCATAAAGGCATTTAGCAACCGGTGGCATCTTGTAGATAAGGATTGAGGAATATACAAAACCTAAAATATTTAATATTTAAGTTGAGTAATTATCATTAAATAAAGACCTAAGGTCAAAATAAATTTGAAATAGTGATGATACAACCAAGCCATTAAAATTCAAATGATTGAAAATTAAATGAATAACTACAACAATTATTGTTTTTAATTGTTATATTGGCAGCTTCCTCTATATAGAAATTGTGGTCAAATTGGCATGATGGATAATTATTCATTAGATTGATAATGAATTGGGGAAGAGTAGAAATAAATTCACATAAAATAAAGAGCAATATTATGGCTGATAAAAAGGGTAATTTTCCTTCACCAGAATTAAATAAAATGCAGGAGGTCGTTATTGACTTCAGAACTAAGATATATATTAAAGCGGGCGAAGATCCAGAAAAAGCTAAACAACGTTATTTAAACAGGTTAACTGCAAGAAATGCTTAAAATAGTGGACTAAAGATGTAGAAACTGATTAAATAGAATAATCAAAATCTTTATTGCAAAGGGGTTCATATTTTAAAAGCGTGGTAATATCTCAACAGTCACCAAAACTAAAAATTTATAATTATTAGTTTTGGTGACTGTCGTTTTTTAAACGCATCTGTCGTATTCACAAAATTACACTTTCTAAGTGTATATATAATTTTGAAATCCAATTTTGACTGATAATTTGATCAAAAAGGGATAAGCTATAATTAATTGCGTGAAACCAAAACAAAAAAGCACCTGCTCTAAAAAGTGCAAGTGCTTTGTTTTACTAGGGTGGGCCCACCTGGGCTCGAACCAGGGACCCCTTGATTATGAGAATTATTGTGATTTACGATATTATCTCAACAATATTGTAACAGTTAGTATTATAGCTGATTAAGCTTGCTTTAATATTATTACCTACTATTGTATGTGAATTTTTTTGAATAAAAATAGACGTAAGCACAAAGACTATCCTTGATATACGAAAGAAAAGAAAAAAAGAGGATAGGCACAATGTTAGATTAAGAGATACTTTTCACAGAGAAAAAGGATATTACTCAAAGAAACACTTTAGCACCAGCTTGAAAAGTATTGTTACGCCAAGTCAATGTGCTGTTAGTCTATTTTTTTAAATTAAAAAAGGACAGTAAATTTCAATATGTAATAAACACTATTCTATATCTTTTTTCTAATCAATTAATTCAAACTTCACCCTAATAACTTAATGAAAATAGGTCAATTCAGAGTTAAAAGGTAGTTGAAAATTTATACCGATAAATATTCAATAACAGGATTTCAAGAATTATGTAAATTAATATGTTGCCAAAAAGGCTAAACTATGGTCTTTTAGCATCCCTAATTATGACCAATATATCAATATAACCTTTATTAAAACAGAACAGGCAAAATCAAATATATTAATTCTTAATACAACTCAACTGATAAAATAAGTGAATTTTTATTGGTCTGATTATGTGTTGCTTAAATTGTTTTAATGTGTTTGTGTTGAGTTTTAGTAAAGTATTAATATAGTGCATTATTTATGCTTCCGGTATCTCTTTTAATAGTTTTAAAACTTTATTAACTATTTAATCACTAAAAAAAATTAATTATGAGAAAAATTAATCTACAGAAAGGTTTATTTGTCCTACTCCTATTTATTGGATTGGTCGGTAATGTTCTTGGACAACAAATTACCGGAACAACAGCTACCGCTTCAGATGAAAAACAACCAGCTTCAAATGCTGTTGATGGAAGTACCTCAACTCGTTGGGAAACCAATACTTCTGCCGGTGATCCTCAATGGATAGTTGTTGATCTCGGTGCCCCTTCTGATGTTGGTAAAATAAGGCTCGATTGGAATGGTTCATCTTCAAAAAGGTACACGCTGAAGCATTCTCTTGACAACGCTACATGGACTCTTATTGATTCGCTGGTCGACATGGAAAACCTAGATCATCGAATTGATAATTTCAACGATTTAGCCATAAATTGTAGGTACATACAAATGTATGGATACGAAAGAACTAGACCTTATGGTCATTCAATGTATGAATTTGAAGTATATGAAACCTTTACACCTGTATTAACTTCTTTAGAGGTTTTGCCGAATTTTCAATCTGTACTTCCAGGCGCAACACCACAATACACTGTTACTGGATCAGATCAGCTAGGTGATCCAGTTGATCTTACCGATTCAACTATTATCTGGTCGGTTGATGGCATTGGTTCAATTGACGCAAATGGACTTGTTACCACTACTGTTGCTGATGAATTAACCGTTACAGCTACTGTATCAGGAATATCGGATGATGCAACTTTAACTGTTTATACCCCCGAATTAACCTCCTTAATACTTACCTCCGATAAATATTCCATTATAGCAGGCGAAGGTGCTCAGTTTTCGGTAACCGGTGAAGATCAGATGGGTGAACCTATGGCAATTACTTCTGAAGCATGGACCATAGTTGGAGTTGATTGTTCAATTGATAATTCTGGTACGCTTACAACAACTGCAGATGCTACAGGATATTATTATGCTAAAGTTGAAGCCGGTTCAGTAAATGGAACCGTTGTAGATAATATAAATTTTAGTGTGGGAAATTATGCAATAGGTGCAACAGCTACTGCTTCTGATGAAAAACAAGCAGCCTCTAATGCTATTGATGGGGATGTCGGTTCTCGTTGGGAAACCAATACTTCTGCCGGTGATCCTCAATGGATAGTTGTTGATCTCGGTGCCGCTTATGATGTTGGTAAAATAAGGCTCGATTGGAATGGTTCATCTTCAATGAGGTACACGCTGAAGCATTCTCTTGACAACACTAATTGGACTCTTATTGATTCGCTGGTCGACATGGAAAACCTAGATCATCGAATTGACGATTTCGGCAATTTAGGCATAAATTGTAGGTACATACAAATGTATGGATACGAAAGAACTAGACCTTATGGTCATTCAATGTATGAATTTGAAGTGTATGGTGTTGTAGCTCCTTTCTTAAGTTCAATTGTTGTAGATCCTTCTTCGGTTATGCTTGCCGAAGGTACTTCGCAAACTTTTACTGGGGAAGGTCGAGACCAGAATGGAGATGCTATTGCTATAGCAGGCCCTACTGATTGGTCAGTTGATGGAACAGGAAGTTCAATTGATGCAGGCGGTGTGTTAACCACAACTAAACCTGGAATATTTACAATTACAGCTGAAAACAGCTCATTCTCAGCAACAGCCACTGCCGACATAATACCTACTGACGAAAATGTAGCGCTAGGCAAGAATGCATCTGCAACTTCGAATAAGCAACCAGCATCAAATGCTGTTGACGATGATGAAGGTACACGCTGGGAATCTGATTCTTCTGATCCTCAATCAATTGTCATTGATCTTGACGCTCCTTTTAGCATAACAGGGTTTAGAATTAAGTGGCAAAACGCTAATTCTAAAAATTATATCGTCGAAGGCTCAAATGATTCAGCTAGCTGGACAACTATTGCCACCAAAACGAATATGCCAACCGGCGAACGAACTGATGTAATATATGATTTAGGTGTTTGTAACTATCAATATGTACGTATAACAGGTACTGATAGAAATACTGAATGGGGTCATTCAATATGGGATTTTAAAATTTATGCTGAACCTAAAACTACCCCAGTTATTACTTGGGAAAACCCGGCTGATATTACTTATGGCACAGCATTAAGCACTACACAACTGAATGCTACTGCTGTTGAGGCTGGCTCTTGGGAATATTCTGCTGCTATTGATTCTGTAATGGATCTTGGTGATGCTCAGGAAATCAGTGTTATTTTTACTCCCACTGATGAGCTTGCATATTCATCAGCTTATGATACAGTTCTAATTAACGTTACCAAAGCAAACGCTGGTATTACATGGGCAGATCCTGATGATATTGTTTACGGTACACCAATAAGTGCTACTCAACTAAACGCGACTTCAAATGTGGATGGTACCCTGGTATATTCTGCTGCAATCGATTCAATAATGAATGCCGGTGATGCTCAAAAACTTTCGGTAATATTCACTCCAACCGATATTGCCAATAATAATATAGCTTATGATACGGTTACTATTAACGTATCTAAAGCTACGCCCTTACTTACTTGGGCCAAACCTGACGATATTGATTATGGTACACCACTAAGCTCCACTCAACTGAATGCTAGTGCAAATGTCGATGGTACCATGGTATATTCTGCTGCAATCGATTCAATTCTTGCAATTGGAAATGACCAGCCTATTACAGTTGATTTTACACCTGCAGATGCTAATTATGACATTGCAAGCAAAACGGTTACTATTACTGTACTCGATCCTACAAAACTAAAGCCGGTTATTACATGGGCAGATCCTGATGATATTGTTTACGGTACACCACTAAGTGCTACTCAACTGAATGCTACAGCAGATGTGGAGGGTACTTTCATCTATTCAGCTGCTATTGATTCAGTAATGGATGTTGGTGATGCGCAGGAACTCAGTGTCAGTTTCACTCCCAATGATGCAGTTACATATTCATCAGCATCTAAAGCAGTAAATATTAATGTTAGTAAAGGAAACCCTGTAATTACATGGGCAGATCCTGATGATATTGTTTACAGTACACCACTAAGCGCTACTCAACTGAATGCTACTGCAGATATAGCTGGCACCATGGTATATTCTGCTGCAATCGATTCAATAATGGATGTCGGTGGTGCTCAAAAACTTTCGGTAATATTCACTCCAACTAATATTGTTAATTATAATATAGCTAATGATACGGTTACCATAAATGTAACTAAAGCTACGCCTATAATTACTTGGGCTACACCTGATGCTATTGATCAAGGTACGCCACTAAGCGCTACTCAACTGAATGCTACTGCAGATATATCTGGCACAATGGTATATTCTGCTGCAATCGATTCAATTCTTGCAATTGGAGATGACCAGCCTCTTACAGTTGATTTCACACCTACAGATGGTAATTACAATAATGCAAGCAAAACGGTTTATATTGATGTACTCTACACTTCAAAACTGAAGCCGGTTATTACATGGAATAATCCTGCTGATATTATTTATGGCACACCACTAGGCACTACTCAACTGAATGCTACCGCTGATGTAGGTGGTACTTTCAAATATTCAGCTGCAATTGATTCTATAATGGATGCTGGTGATGCTCAAGCACTCAGTGTCAGTTTCACTCCCAATGATACGCTTACATATGCATTAGCAACTAAAATAGTCAATATTAATGTTAGTAAGGGAAGCCCTGTTATAACATGGAATAATCCTGATGATATTGTTTATGGCACACCACTAGGCACTACTCAACTGAATGCTACTGTAGATGTTGAAGGTACTTTAAATTATTCAGCTGCTATCGATTCTATTCTTGCTATTGGAAACAACCAGTCTCTTACAGTTAATTTTACACCTGAGGATACTGCGAATTACAACAATGCAAGCAAAACGGTTAGTATCAATGTACTAACATCTTCACAACTGAAGCCTGTTATTACATGGAGTAATCCTGATGATATTATTTATGGCATACCACTAAGCAATACTCAACTGAATGCTACGGCAAATGTAGATGGTACTTTCAAATATTCAGCAGCAATCGATTCAGTATTGAATGCCGGTTATGCTCAGGAACTTAGTGTTGCCTTCACTCCCATGGATGAACTTACATTTTCTACAGTATCTTCAACAGTTCATATTAATGTTAGTAAGGCAATCCCTGTTATTACATGGGCAGATCCTGATGATATTGTTTACGGTACACCACTAGGTGCTACTCAACTGAATGCAAGCGCTGATGTTGATGGTTCATTTGAATATACACCTGCTGCTGAAACGGTTTTAGAAATTGGCGATGCACAGGATTTAACAGTGTTATTTACAGCAGCCGATACTACCAATTATAATTATATTAACAAAACTGTTAAAATAAATGTAATTGAAGTCATAGGTGTTAACGCTACATCAAATCTTATACATAAAGTTTTCCCGAATCCATTCACAGAAAATATTACAGTTTTAAACCTTGAAAGCGATTCATTTATTTCTATTTATGATTTATTCGGGAAAGAAATTATAAGGGAAAGAACAACCGGTAATAAAGCCGAACTAAGAGTAGGGAACTTACCAGAAGGAGTTTATATAATGATAATACAAAGCAATAATTCAACTTTTACTAAAAGAATAGTTAAACAATAAGTTTTAATGAAATATTACTAAAATAATTGTTAGTTTGAGTTTTTAGTATATTTTAACCCCCGTTTTTTAATCGGGGGTTTTTTATGTGTTCATGCCCCTTACAACTTACTATAAAAGTTATCTCCAACACTAGCATCTATTAATTAGTTGATCGTGAAAAAGTGATTTTAAAGGTGTTAAATCGTTGATTGTTAATACTGTAACACTACAGTGTTATTATTTATTGACCTTTATTATTACAAGGTTTTTTCGAAAATGCTAAAAAACCTTGCAGAAATGAGTCTTAAAACACAACATCCCCATAAAACAACCCTGCTTTTAGCGTGTAGTCGTCAATTAAGGTTTTAAGTCCTTTGAATAGTAATATTTCCATTGCTTGATATCTATTTACAGCCCATTTTTTAAATTATATGGCCTTTTCACCGTCGACTAATTAATACGTTTTATTCTCGATAGAACTATTATAAACTGATTCTTTTAAAGAAAATTTAAAGCAATATCCTTGAACCATTTGAACTAAAGAGCAAACCTAATCAAACAAAAACAAAAGAGCATAAATGTAATAAAAAGCATCTAACACCCTTATTACAAAGCCTATTATACGCACCAACAAAACAAAAAATGGCCTATTCCTTCCTTATGAAAATATTTCAGTCGATTGCCGTCGTGTTGTGGCATCCCTTCAGAAGGTTTAATTAAAAAAGGCTAACCCCAAATGGGTCAGCCTAAACCAAAATTAACACTTAATTATTATTTACTACGTTACTATTTTTCTTATTTAAAATTTAACAATTGCTGAATTTTCATATAAATTGAAAAATGTCCAATTGAGGTTTTTGCGCCAATAACTATTATTTTATTATTTGGAAACTGAACGAGTTTGGCACAGTAATATTTATTAAATTTATTTTAAGTACATAACAAAAATTACTATTTTCATTTATAGGAAAGCCTTATTTAATTCAGCCCAATGCACCGCATTGGGGATTAGATTTATGAATATTTATCGTCCTGGAAGGACAGCTTAATTTAAGCTGCCTTTTCAAGGCGATTTCCAAATTGATATCGTTTACCCAAGGCGTTTCCGCCGCGGCGGATAAAATGATCAGTTCCTTCAGACGAAATATATTTTGTCATGTACTAAAAAATTTATTATATCTATAGGTCAGCTTTTCAATTATGCATATTTGTTTGCCCAAAGGCAACTAGCCAAATATGGATTTAGCTCAAAAAACATTATAAAAGGAGCAATAACTCAATCCTTATCAACTATTTAAATTACTCTAATCTTTAAGTGACGGAAGGTTTTTTAGTAATAGGGTATCCCTTGCAACTATTTTATTGTTATACCATCCTTCGGCATATAACACATTGTATTTAACAAATGCGGAATCCCATTGGAAACGTGTATCGCCCCTTGGACCTGCATTTTTAATTCTCGTGCCAAACGACAACGAATCATAAGCGTTAAATAACGCTACCGAATCACAGTTGCTATAAACCCAAACATCTTTGGCCGCAGGTTCTGACCAACGATCTAGCCATGATTCTGATACGATATAAACCATAGGAAATTCGTTCGGTTTCCGATAGGCACTTTGGTAAAAGTAGTACACATCTTTAGGTGTTTTATGATCATGAAGAAATAGCCCTTTTTGGTTCATATATGGAACTGGGTTCATCCCCCTACCCAATCGTGGAGAGGCAAAATTAAAACCAACCCAAACGAATTGACCGGGAAAACTATCAGCGCGTTCAGCGGCAATAGATGCCTTGTATTCATGCAAATATGCACCATATTCTTGCGACCAAAAATCAGGATCACCAGCAGATCCGTAATCTACTGAAATGTCAAATTTTTGTTCAGAATGGGTTGTGTAATGCATATCCGATCCATATTCACCAATCATTGCGGTAGGTTTGTATAAATCTAATTCACCATAATACCAACCCGCCCAATCCTGGGGTGCATAAACATCAACCAAATTTTGATTTGATTTGTATTGGTAATTACAGCCGGTAGTGGGTCTAGTTTTATCTAGTTCCTTTGCAAGCTTAGCTAATTCTGAAAATACCTTATTTGAAACCGTTTCAGGAGCTCCTGATCTATCGCTTTCATTTCCAATACCCCATACAATTACCGAAGGGTTATTATAATATTGTTCAATCATTTCAGTGAGTTGATTTTTGCAATTTGCTAAAAATTCAGGTGTTTCCGATGTGCTTCCTGTCAAGGGTATTTCAAGCCAAAGCATAACACCCATTTCATCGCAAGCTTTTGCAAACGCAACATCGCAAGGGTAGTGGGCGTGTCGAATAAAATTGAAACCCCCTTCTTTGAGTAGTTTTACATCGGCAACATGCTGTTCGTTAGGCAAAGCGTAGCCCAAACCTTCCATGTCTTGGTGGCGGTTTACCCCTTTAATCATGGTTTTTTTACCATTTAAAATAAAAGCTGTATTGTTGGCTAGGGTAAAATACCTGAATCCAAATGAACTTTCGTAGTTGTCAACCTCCTTATTGTTGTAACTAACTGTTGATTTTACCGTGTAGAGTTTTGGATTGTCAATATCCCAAAGTTCAACTTTGCCTAAGCGTGATGCATTCTGTTTAAATACTATTTGCTTACCTCCTTCAATAGATTTAGAGCTTTCCATTTTGGCAACCTCTTTGCCAGCAGGATCAAACACAAAGGTATTTAATGTTATTTCTTGTGCCGATTTTGAATAGTTCTTTACGTGAGTCTCAATCGATAGTACAGCAGGAGCTTGACCTCCTATAACGGGAGTGTTAAATACTTTTTCAATTTTCACCGGATCGGTAATGCTAATCCAAACATCACGGTAAATGCCTCCATATATTGCATAATCAAAGCTGAAAGGAAAAGAGTTCTTCTCATCAGCCATCCATGGAGCAATATTCATATTGTTAGAGTTGTCTGCCTGAACGGCGATGATATTTTCAGAACCAAATTTAATAAAATCACTAATATCGATACTAAAGGAAGTATATCCACCTTGATGGGAGCCTGCTAGTTTTCCATTTACATAAACATGAGCATCAAGTGATACTGCTTCAAATTCAACAAATATTTTCTTGTTGGCGTCTTCTGCATCTATTTTAATTGATGTACGATACCATCCAATGCCTTTGTACATTAATCTTTTATCCGGATCATTGTCAAAATCAAATCTGCCCTGAAAAACATTGTTGTTTACACCATCAATTCCTCCATTAAAATCATGTGGAATTGTTATGTTTTGCCACGATGCATCATCAAATGATTTTTTATAAGCGTTTTTTTCATCACCCAAATGAAATTTCCAGGTATTTTCATTAATTGAATATCGTTGCCGCATTTTAGTTTCGGAATCCGTTTTAAATGCTGTTAGAAAAACGCCTAAGGTAATCGCTAAAATGGTGGATACAGCTTTATTTATTCTTGAATTTTTTATCATGAGATAGAGTTGTTGTATTTAATTGAAATTTTTTAGAAAATTATTTTGATAAAGATAATAGTTTTGAGGTTTTACTTAGGCGCATTAAGCATAAATTAATGAATATTCACAAATAATTGAAGCTATAAAAACAGTCACAGTGGGTTTGTGTTAGTTTTGTAATTGATTTGGTATAGTACCTAAAACCAATTAATTGATAATTCACACTGTGACTGTTTCTTGAATAATTTCTATTTGTTAGCTTCTTTTATAACTAAAATCAACGAATTAGTAACCCGGATTTTGAACTAAATTTGGATCCTTATCAATTTCGCCCTGTGGAATAGGTAATAGATAATTTCGTTCAAGAAACACATATGTAGGACGGTTTATTACCTCTACAACCTCATAAGTTAAATTATCAGGATTATTGGCATCTTTGGTAATAAATAAACCATGAGCTTTTTTACCATGCAACACTTCAATAGCCATTTTCCATCTTCGTAAATCCCAATACCTAAACCCCTCAGCAAAGAGCTCTACTTTACGTTCACGAACAATACGATCAAACATTTCTTCCTTTGTAAGCCCGTTGGGCAAATTAGGTTGTCCTGCTCTAGTTCTTACTTTGTTTATAGCATCGTAAACAGATTGTTCCGGGCCAAAAGCCTCATTTCGAGCTTCGGCATAATTTAAAAGTACCTCAGCAAAGCGAATTTCTTTCCAACTCGTTTTACTTACCCCAAATTCAGGTCCATTTGGCAACGATTCATCCAAGAATTTTTTAAGGTAATATCCTGTTGTGGTATGGTTACCTGTAAGGTTTGGAGCATTAACAGCGTCATTCAGAATAGTATTATCACTGCTTAATGCCATTAACATCGTATCTCCTTTAAAAAGGCTACCATGGTATATCACCGATGCGGCTAACCTGCTATCTCTGTTTGCGAAGGGATTATTAAAATCGAATCCGGAACCCGGTTCATCAATAGCCATTCCGTTTGTCATTTCATAGGTTTCCACCATTTCCTGTGTTGGCAGGTATTGTGATCCCCAGTCTGCTCTGTGACTAAAAGGATAAGCAAGGCGATCAAGTGAATGCCCCTTTTCTGCCCCATTAAAAAGAATTTCAAAAATTACTTCTTTATCACCACCATATGATTGGAACAACATATTATAATCAGGAGAAAGCACAAAATTTCCCGACTCGATTACCAGCTTAGACATTTCAGCGGATCGCACCCAGTTTTCTGCAAATAATTGAGCACGTCCATTTAACGCCCAACAAGCCTCTTTTGTAGCTCTTCCTAATTCTGATGATGGTAAATCTTTAGCTGAAGGCAGATAATCTGCAATCTCCGAAAGTTCATCATCGATAAATGCATACACATCTTCAACTGGATCTCTTGGTAAAAGCACATTTTGCAATTCATCAATATTTAAAGGCGCTTTTATTAGTGGAACATCTCCATAACGGCGAGCCAAATCGAAATACATTAGCGAGCGAATAAACCTTGCTTCTCCTGCTATTCGAGTGGCCACATCAATATCAATATCACTTCCTTTAAGCTTTTCAATAATCAAATTTGAGATTCGAATACCTTTATAATCACGTTCCCACATATCAAGACCCGGCATTACTGCCGATGATGATATTTGTCCGGGTATAATTATCCCATTTGAAGGCGGCCAAGCACTTTTGTTGGTAAGTTCATCAGTCAAACAATCAATAATGTATGCGCCTTGATCGGTATAACCTACTTGCTCAGTACCTGCGTCAGGTGTATCAGGATTTTTAGAATAACTTAAAAAATCATATCCGTGAGGTATGTAATTATAATTCTGATATAGATATGCCTCAGCAAAGGCTACATCACTAAATACTGCATCGCTACTTATGCGATCTAATGGTTCTCTATCGAGAAAATCCTCATTGCACCCAAAAAGCAGTGCAGAAAACACAATTGTATATATTATCTTCTTCATTTTAGTTTAATTTAAAATACAACACTTAATCCTAAACTCATAGTCCGCATAATAGGATACCTGTTATCAGTACCTTCCGGGTCAAAACCATCTTTTTTAGCAATGGTAAGCAAATTACGACCTGACGCGGAAAGACGTAATTGTTCGATTCCAATATTTTTTAGAATAGGATTTTCTTTAAATGTATAAGAAAGTTCAACATTTCTAAGTTTGATATAAAAACCATCGTTCAACCAATATGACGAATAAAGAGCATTATTTGGTGAACGTCCCGGAGCCTCTAAACGTGGATATTTAGCATCCTCGTTTCCTTCTCGCCATGAATCTTCAAGTACTTTGTAGGTGTTATAATTTTTCTCGAAACTACTTAAATATTTATACCGCCCGTAAATCGATGCTCCTTGAAAACTAGCACTTAAAGCAAAGTTTTTATAGGAAACACTTGCATTCAAACCAAAAATTAATTCAGGATTGTCAGCTTTACCAATGTACTGCCTATCGTATGAATTTATGGTATCATTACTATCAAGGTCAAGATACCTGATATCACCCTGACGAATAGAGGTATTTTCATTGCCATCCTGATCAGGGGCATTGTCGATTTCTTCTTGTGATTGAAACAAACCGATAGCTGTATAGCCATATTTTGAATCAAATGGTCTACCTGTTTCTTTCACCCTATCTTCAACCTCCAAGGGTTCATCAATATAATTAACTATACTGGTTGCATAGGTTATATTACCTTCAATTTCATACTTAAAAGATCCTTTTGTTTCCTTATATCTTAGAATAGCCTCAAAGCCTTTGTTATCGACAATACCAAGATTTTCTGGGGGTAAGGTCGCCCCTACAAAAGTAGGAACTGATGCATTTCTTGTGATAAGAATATCTTTGGTTGATTTTGTAAAATAATCGAACTCCCCTGAGATTTTTCCTTTTAACAAACCAAAATCGAACCCAAAGTTTGTATTGGTAGCTGTTTCCCAGGTTACAATTTGGTTGGGTATACCAGTATCCTTAATACCAGTCATATAAGTGTCACCAACTAAATACCCATTTGAGTATGTATAACCCTCCAAAAATTGATATGGATCTATTCTGTCATTGCCAAATTGACCCCAAGATGCTCTTAACTTTAAGTTGCTAATTATTGAAATATTAGTCATAAAGTATTCTTCAGAAATTCTCCATCCTGCTGAAACAGCTGGGAATACTCCCCATTTATGTCCACTTTTAAAATTGTACGAACCATCGTAACGCCCATTCAATTGAACTAGGTATTTATCGCTATAATTATACATTACCCTACCAACATAACCCCTACGAGCATTTTCTTCTGCAGTCCCATCACTGTTTTTATTGATATCACTCCCCGCAAAAAGCTGATCAATCTCGGGTGACATAAATCCTTCGCGGGATCCTGATAATTTATCATACCTATAATCCATTTGCTCAAAAAGCAGTAACGATGAAAAATTATGACTGCCAAAAGCTCTGTTAAAATCTAAACCACTCTGGAAAGTTTTACGAACTCGTTTTTCATTAAATTGTTTCAATTCAATAAGACTTGCACTTTCTATCGTACTGGTTAATCCATTTTCAATCGTATAATAATTTAATGTATAGGGTTTAGTGAACCTTTTTTCATCGGTGAATTTGGTATCATATGAAAAATCAACTCTTGCCGAAAGTCCTTCTAAATAAGGCACTTTATATTTAAATCCTAATTTGCTTTCAAGGTTGTTGTTTTCTGAGCGTTTGTATCCTGAATATATGGCCTGACCCATTGGGCTGCCTGCAGTACCATTAAAGTTTAATCCAAGCTCGTCACCCGGCACTCTAAATTCTAGAGGCACATATGCAAGGTTGGTGGGTACTGCCGATTCAAGTGTCTGATAAAGGACATAATCATCAACCGTTGAACCACTTGTTTTATCGTTTCTGGCGGAAATGTCGAAACTTACCGAAAAATTATCAGTTATTTTAGTATCAATATTCGATCGCACATTATACCTTTTATAGCTGGCCATTTCATACAAACCGCCCTGGTCTAAATAACCTAGAGATAAGAAATAGGTAGTTTTTTCATTACCTCCATTTGCAGAAAGATTATACTGGGAAATCGGAGCACTTTTCTTCATCATTTCACTCCACCAATCTGTCCCAGGCAATGTTCCATTTTTGTATTGTGCTACCTGTTCATCAGTAAAAAGTGCAGGTTGTTCGCCGTTAATTAGTCCTTCGTTAATATATTGCGCATATTCACCTGCATTCATATACTCTGGCCTAAAAGTTGGTTTCTGTGAAGTATACGATGTACTAAAGGTAATCTCTGGTTTAGCATTTTTACCTCTTTTGGTAGTAACCAAAATAACCCCATTAGCACCTCTCGAACCATAAACTGCTGCTGAGGCTGCATCTTTAAGTATGGTAATGCTTTGTATGTCATTGGGGTCAATACGGTCAAAGTCTCTTTCAATTCCGTCTATTAAAACTAAGGGATCATTGGTTCCTTTCTTATCAGGGTCAAATGTGCTTTTACCCCTAATTAAAATTTTTGGATTATCGGAACCAGGTGCACCACTTACCTGTCGGGTAATTACACCTGTCATCTTTCCTGTTAAAGTAGAGGTAATACTAGGTGCTGCTGTTTTTACTATATCGGCTTCGGTAAGTGACGATACCGAACCGGTCAGGTCAGCTTTCCGCATTTCTCCATAACCCACCACCACTACTTCATTTAAATCAATAAAATCGAGGCTAAGAGTAGCATCAATAATGCTTCGGTTTTCAACTTCAATTTCGGAATTTGTGAAACCAATCATTGAAAATACCAGTGTAGCATCTACAGCCACATTATCTATACTGTAAACACCATTTGCATCAGAAATTGTTCCATCAGATGTGCCTTTTACGATAACATTTACACCCGGTATAGCTTCACCCTTTACGTCTATAACCTTTCCTGTAATTTGGATTTGCTGACTTAATACATTAGCGCTTAAAGCAAAAAGGAGCATTATAGCCAATAACAGTGATTTACTTTTGTACAAAATTTTTCGAGAGTCTATTCTTCGAAAAAAACATTTAATGTTTCCCATAAGTTATCTATTTCGTTTAAATTAGTTTTTTAGTTTGCTAGATAAAATTATAACATAGCCTCCGAGAACTGAAATATATACCCTCTATTAAAATATCATATAAACTCAATACAAACTCACAATTACGTCTTTAAGTGTTGATATTCATGTACATAATAAATATTTGAATAATATAAAATCCCTATCTCAGCATATAATACACTTGCAAACTTAAAAATGTATTCAGTAAAATAAGGAGTGAATATTAACGGTTTAATAGGTAGATACTTTGAAATTTTTGGCATTTTTCAAATCCCAGTTTACAAATTTACATATTTTGAATAGATTTCATCCAATTCTGGGCCGTCCTTACAGCGATATCCATTTTCCATTTTTCATTTAAATATCTGCAAATAAGTTTCCCTGTCCATTTATTATTGTTGTATCCCAACTTTAGCGGTTCCAAGCGGATCACTTTTTGAAGATCTTTTTTAACCTGCATGGTCAATCCCGATACTTTCCCTTTCTTTTTATCAGCAACAAGCCCCTGAAGACCATTATTCTTAAGGGTTATTCGCCAAAGCCTCACACTCTCTCTGGTCACATTTAATACTTTGCAAACTTCAGTTAGGCTTACACCTTCTGAAAGGGCAATTAATGCTTGGCATTTAATCGCATTCCACCTCACTTTGTCTTGCTGTATCCAATTACTTAATACATGAGGGTCAATCCCAGATGTGTCAGCTAATTTGCCAGGTCTATTTTTTTTATTATTCATTTTGCAAAGTTAAAAATAGTTATTATATATGCCAAATATAAATGACGTATTATGAACAATTATTTTTAGTAAATTATGGGAATAGATATTTATCAGTCAGTTACACAAAAAGAGATGAAGTTTCAGCGCCGCAAGGATTTGACATCGGAGATAAGGTTGCTG
The DNA here is from genome assembly GCA_027858735.1 of Salinivirgaceae bacterium. Lineage (GTDB taxonomy): Bacteria > Bacteroidota > Bacteroidia > Bacteroidales > SZUA-534 > GH45. Next base: position 2,803 of record JAQICC010000445.1, on the reverse strand, counting down.
ATAGCCTTTGTCGCATTTATGGACAATAAATGGGGAACAATCACCCGATTGGCAATAAAATACGCAATATCCAGAACCTTTGTTTACATGCTCAGAGAACAGCTGGACGTGGCAATTGAAGGCTGTTTCTGTGCGGAAAACAAACTCCCCAAAAAGGAGGTTATGGCAGAATCGAAAAACAAATCATTGGAATTGGCCATCCTGCTGCGGATGGAGGGGAAATGCAGCATCCCATCGATTTCTGAAATATTGAAAAAAATGGGGATGGGGAATAACTCGGTGGGCACTATAAGCCGCGAGCTTAAAGATATAGGCGCATATTTACCGAACACCTATTATCATCAAAATGATACCGTAATGTTTGTCTGTTTAGCTGCCGATGAAATGTTCTCTCATTCCACCCCTATCTTAATATCCGTAGACCCGATAAGCACGGCCATACTGAGAATTGAGTTGGCGGAATCAAGAAAAACAGAAGACTGGGTGAACCATTTCAATAAACTCAAAGAAAATGGTATCCAAGTGGTTTTGGTGGCCAGCGATGAAGGACAGGGCTTATGCTCGGCGACCGGTTTGGTTTTTCCTGAAATAAACAGGCAGCCCGACACATTCCATGCCATTTCCCATCGACTTGGAAAATGGGTCGGAAGTCTCGAAAATTCCGCTTATGCGGCCATTGAAACAGAATATCATTGTCGGGATATATTCGGTTCGGCAAAATCAGAAACGGTGCTGCAAAAAAGGATGGATGCGTATAATCAGGCAAGGAAAAATGCCAATAAGGCAATAATGCTTTATGAAACGTATAAATTCCTTTACCATTGCATAATAAACAATCTGCAGGTATTTAATAAAGAAGGAATCCCACGTAAACGGAAAGATGCTGAAGAAGATATACGCATAGCACTGGACTATATGATATACTTGCCGATAAATAAAATAAAAAAGGACATCAACACAATATATAATATTTTAGGTAACCTTCTCGAATATATGGATACCGCAAACAAGGTGACAAAAGCATTGTGTGCAAAAGGTATCCCTCAAAAAATTATACAAGCATTTGCATTGGCTTGGCAGCATAATAGAAATGCGACCAAAGCTAAAAAACCAAAAAGGCGGAAATATTTCTCAAACAAAGAAAAGGAACAATTAGAAATGATAAAAATGATATTGTACAATGATTTCGATACTCTTAAAGAAACCGTGTTTACTGAATTAGATAAGATTATACAAAGTTCAGCTATTGGGCAAAAATTTATTTTGAGGTGCTGAGGGGGTATAGCGCCAAATTACGCATAGTATTTTTTGAGTCTAAAAAAGAAGAAATCGCGATCTCGAGTACCTTGATTTGAATTTATAAATTTTTTAATTTTACCGTTTTTATTTTCAGCTTTAGCGTTAGTCGAGCCATTATGAAGAAAATAATTACAGATGTAATCTTGGTTTCTCTCAACAGTAGAGCTAAAGTTCATTAATTCCTCAATACGCGATTCTTCTACATTTTCATACCATTGAAACAACCCTGCTTCTAAAATTAATTCATGCTTTCCTATATTAGCCTTAGAATACCAGGCACGGAATTCACAACTTAGAAAGTAAGACTTTTCTAATTCCGGAAATTCAGCAAACAAAAAAGCTGCTCTTTCCTTTTGCTTATCAGTCCATTGATGCTTAAATTTATAAAGTAAATATTGACTTCTTTTTAATATCATAGTTGGAGTTTCTCCATTGCCTAATACTTTTTCGTTAAATACAAATTTTTTCTTTTTAAATTTCACTCCTTTTGACTCGTTGGCTTTTCTCCTTTTTTGCTCTGCTATTTTGAAGGTTTCATGTGCTTTTCGTTTTTCTGTGTCTATTTTTCGCTTAAGTTTTATTCTTACTGCTTGCCCTGCTTCTAATAATAATTTTATTACATGGAATTTATCTCCTACCTGATCTGCATTTGGCATAGCTAAATCACTAAATTTTCTATACCAACTTGCTAAATCCCTATTAATAACCTTTACTTTTCTAAGCTCTTCTCTCATTGGTTGTGTTGCTTCAAATAGCTCGGTACTCATTATCGTATCTGCCATAAAGGCTATTTTACCCGTGTCGTGGTTGATCATTACTGTATAGATGTCTTCTCCTATCTGTTTTTCATCTATACACATCTTTGATCCAACATTTGCCGGAATACAAACCGGAACCTGAATGTTTTTTATTTCTCCTGTATCTTCGTTTAGATATTCAATATCATTTTCATGCAATGAACTTTGTCCACATTCCAAAAAACCACTTAAGATATCTCGATACCAGCGACGTATTTTGCCACTATCAATTTTTAGAACTCGTGATAAAGTGTTGAAATTTATTGGTTCTTCATCTATTATTTTTTTTTATGAAAGCACCTAACTCTTCCGTTGCTTTCATCCCTTCTTTATGTAAATCATAATGATTGCTGTGAATTTTTCCTGTCTCTGATTCTTTCCATTTTCGACGCCTGATATGTAAAAAACAATTCTTGCCTTTTTGTGGAAATGTATGAAGTTCTATTTTATTCCAAAAACCTGCATGGGTATACGATTTGTTTACTAGCTCTTTAGGAATACATTCTGTTAATTCCTCAAATTCTAATATTATGCAATCGGATTGTTCGTTAATGCTTACTAATTCAAATTTATCTATAACTACTTGGGGGGCAATTATACCTAATATCGTCTTGATTAATTCTATTTGCATTTTTTTCTGGTTTTGATTTTAATGCCTAATATAATAAAAAAAATACCCCCTCAGCACCTCAAAATAAATTTTTGCC
>JAQICC010000440.1 GCA_027858735.1 Salinivirgaceae bacterium | reverse complement strand
GCAGCAAGAGAGGTAGGGTTAAAAAGTGCATGTGAGGTTTTCGCCGATAGAGCTTATAATGATGACGGGTCGTTAGTATCCCGATTTAAGTATGGAGCTGTATTTCATGATAGCGAAACTTGTTTGCAACAAGTGAAAAAAATCATTATTGAGAATTCAATTCAAACAATTAATGGTAATTCAATCGAAGCTTGCGTAGATTCGATTTGTATTAATGGCGATAATTCAGAAGCACTCGATTTTGTTAAAACCTTTCACAAATTTCTTGCTGAAAAAGAAGTTAAATTAAAAAGCTTAAAAGCTTAAACAAATAATAAAAAGGGACTATTTGTCCCTTTTTATTATTTATGCATTTTTTTAAAGTTTCCTTTCATATTTACAACATCCTGCTAGAGCATTGTAGACTTCGTCCTTAGCCTTCTCTTTTTCAGTATCATGGCCCACTTTTGCTACAGCTTTATGAATATCGTCAAGCTTAACCTTGCCTTCATCGAAAGAAATTTCTACCATTTTAGTTTCTTTATCCCAGTCAGCTTTTGTAACACCTTCTAAACCAGTTACAGCTTTTTCGATGCGACTTTCGCACATTCCACAATTTCCAAATACTTTAAATGTTTCTGTTTTTAGTTCTTGAGCTAAAACACTGAAACTTGCGATTAATAATAATCCGATTGTTAAACTTAAAATTTTTGTTTTCATAATTTTTCAATTTTAATTAGTAATTAGTTAAAAAATATTTCTGTTTTATTAATAGATTGAATTCTCTTCTTTATTTTTTCCTCAATCTCAATGCATTAGATATTACAGAAACTGAGCTAAAACTCATTGCTGTTGCAGCAATCATTGGACTAAGTAGTATCCCAAAAAATGGATACAATATACCTGCAGCTATTGGAATCCCCAGAGCATTGTATATAAATGCGAAAAACAGGTTTTGCTTGATGTTTTTCATTACTCTGTTACTAAGATCTCTGGCTCTGACAATTCCGTTTAAATCACCTTTAACGAGTGTTATTTCTGCGCTTTGCATTGCAATATCAGTTCCTGTTCCCATGGCAATACCCACATTGGCTTGTTCCAGTGCTGGAGCATCATTTATTCCATCTCCGGCCATAGCCACAATACGACCTTGTTCCTGCAATTCCTTTACTTTATTATACTTATCATTTGGTAAACAGTCAGCCTGGTATCCATCCAGATTTAATTCTTCTGCTACAGCTTTTGCAGTATATTTGTTATCTCCTGTAAGCATATAAACTTCTATATTCATTTCTTGTAATGCTTTAATAGCTTTAGCTGATGTTTCCTTTATGGTATCGGCAACACTAACGATGCCTTCTACTTTGTTATCCAAAAGCAGATACATAACCGTTTGCCCGGTTAATTGCCATTTTTTAACATGCTCTTCTTGTTCTTTTATAAGATTTGCTCCGAAATCATCCATCAGGCGGCTGTTTCCTACACCGATCTGCTTCCCTTTGTAAATGCCTTTTACTCCTTTTCCTGTGACTGATTCGAAATTCTCAATTTCATACAACTTTATTTCTTTCTCCTTTGCCCTATTAACAATAGCATCGGCAATAGGGTGCTCGCTGTAGGCATCAATAGAAGCTGCTAAACGGAGAATGTCATCTTTGGGTAGCTTTCCAAAAGATTCATAAGCTTTTAAAGCAGGTTTCCCTTCTGTAATAGTTCCTGTTTTATCAATGATTAAGGTATTTACTTTATTCATTTCTTCAATAGCACGAGCATCTTTAACAAGTACACCAGATTTTGCTCCACGACCTGTTCCTACCATAATCGACATTGGAGTTGCCAGGCCCAATGCACAAGGGCATGCAATAATTAATACAGAAACTGCATTAACAAATGCATAAACATATGCCGGATTTGGTCCCCAAATAGCCCAAATAATAAAAGTTATTATGGCACTGGCTATAACTGTTTGTACAAAATATTTAGCTACTACATCAGCTAGTTTTTGTATTGGAGCTCGTGAACGACTGGCTTTATTCACCATTTCAATAATTTGAGAAAGCAAAGTGTCTGAACCTACTTTTTCTGCTTTCATTTCAAAAGAAGTTTTGCCATTTATTGTTCCTCCAGTGACTTTATCACCGGTTGATTTATCAGCAGGGATAGGTTCACCTGTAATCATGCTTTCGTCAATAACCGCGGATCCTTCTGTAATCATTCCGTCAACCGGAATTTTCTCTCCGGGTTTAACACGCAAAATATCTCCTTCTTTAACATCTTCAAGAGGTATTTCTTCTTCATTTCCGTTAACTATTCTTCTAACAACAGGTGGTACCAGATTGAGTAGATCATTTATAGCCGAACTGGTTTTGCTGTGAGCGCGCAGTTCAAAAACTTGTCCGAGCAATACTAATGTTAGTATAATGGCTGCTGCTTCGAAGTATAAATGTGCATTACCCTCAGCATCTTTAAATTGTGGTGGAAAAATTTGCGGAGCAAAAAGAGCTATAATACTAAAAAAGTATGCTACTCCAACACCAATAGAGATTAGGGTCCACATATTAGGAGTCCACATTCTGATTGAACTCCATCCTCTTTTAAAGAAATCCCAACCTGAGTAAAAAACAACGGGTGTTGCTAATAAAAATTCAATCCATCCCAAGGATTTTTTTGATACCAGGTTTTCCAGATGT
>JAQICC010000406.1 GCA_027858735.1 Salinivirgaceae bacterium | reverse complement strand
ATATGGGTTGCTGAGCGAAGTCGTTTATATGGGTTGCTGAGCGAAGTCGTTTATATGGGTTGCTGAGCGAAGTCGTTTATATGGGTTGCTGAGCGAAGTCGAAGCACAACTTCGTATTTAAACCTCATAATACGCTGCTTAGGAGTCTTTTCAAATTGCTCGTTCTGAATTTTTATATGAGCAATTTGAGCGTATTTAGGTAAGGTCTTATTTATCTCCATTTTATTATGCTCCATTATGGTAGCCAATTCAGCCTCTTTAATGCCTTCTTTTTCAACTTTTTCAAAATCGGGAAATACGCGTGCAACTAATTTACTTATTATTCTTAAGTTTTTAACAATTAGCCAATTAATTTGTGAATTATGCAATAAATCGAAACCGTTTTGTTATAAAACGCATCAGTATATAGTTTTGTTAAATAAGCAATGCTTTTTATCTAAGTTTGATGAAAAGTGCAATAGATTTTTGCAAATTATTTTGGCTCAATAATATTAAACTTCTTCGAAACCTCTTTTTTACCATCTAGGTATATAATAACTTCCCATTCGCCAATTTTATCATGAATAGGAAGCCATATACCATCGCCCACAAAAAACTGAGTGTGAATTGAGTTAACGTATAGTTTTCCTTTAAATTGAGGCAATAAATTTCCTTCTTCGTTTAAAATAGGAGGGTGCTTTATGATAAATTCTAGAACTTTACCTTTGCAATAATCTACATCAATAATTATCCCGAATTCGTTTCCATCAATAGCTTCAATGGTATCGGTATATTGTAAAAGCTTGGGCATGTCACGGCTCTTTTTGTTCCAATAAGTGTATCGTCCGTAATTTGCAATGGATATTTTGGGTTTACTTTTTGGCATCTAAAAATTATAATTTACTGCAAATTTACTTATTTCATTTTTCGACGCAACTATCTTTTATACTATACGTCTACCATTAAATTAAAACCTAAACTTATGAAAAAAAAGATTTTTCTTGTTTTTTTTAGCTTACTTTTTTTCAGTATTTTGTATTTGAATGCTCAGGAGAAGCATGATAATTCCATTGATTCCAGATATGAATTAAGCATTGTTATCGATGATCTGTTTGGAAAACAAACGTATTCAAGTTATCCATATTACGAGCCTTATTATTTGAAATATTCGTCTTCAATTGCAGTAATCCCAATAAATGTTAACATTCCAAAAATAGGGCTGGGGTATAAGTATCATTTTGATAAAAGTGCTATTCGTTCAAAATTATCCTTTGGGTCAAGTAATATTACAAATAACAATGTAAATGATAGCAGTAAATCAGAGAATTCAATAACCGTACTCGGAATAACTGTAGGATATGAATTCAATAAAACATTTGATAAGGTAGTGATTTTTTATGGTTTAGATGTGTCAATGAAAGTAAATAATATTAATTACGAATCATCATATACCTATGAAAATGAAGTTTATACCAATAAATCGGCTCAGCAGTATAATGCATTTGGTATAAGTCCATTATTGGGAGTAAAATATTTCATTACTCCAAAATTATCTGTATCAACAGAAATAAAGTATGTGATTGAATCATTTGAATCAAAAGAAACTAACAAGTTATCGGGTAGCGACATTGAGCGTAAAACGGAAGGTTCAGGCACAAATACTTACCTCGGCCCAATTGGACAAATTTCAATTAATGTGCATTTTTAATCAATGATAATGAGCCAAATAAAAAGGATTTTATGGGTTAAGCCATGCTAAATGCAGATAGTGCGTTCTTTCAAATCTTCTACTGCATAATCTGGGCAATGTTGTTTAGCTAGCGTTTTAAAACGCAGAAAGATCAAAAGATGCTTTCTGGTTTCAGGCTAATTCGACCTTTCATCGTCGAATGGCATGAAAGCGTCAATTCAATAATTAGCTTAACTAAACGACATTGATAATCCGGGTTTAACCAAAAATCCACCCATGACATGCATAGGTGGATTCAATAGTTGTTGTTAATTGCTGTTAATTCCTAACTGTCTAATTCTTTCGTAATACTAATAGCTGCTATTGTTCCATCAGCAACGGCTGTTGTTATTTGTCTGTATTTTTTACTTCGAATATCACCAACTGCATAAATACCATCAATACTGGTTTTCATGTCTTCGTTGGTTTTAATATAGCCCCAATCATCTGTTTCCAGAGTGTCACCAAACAAATCTGTGTTTGGTTTCATTCCTACAAAAATGAAAACACCATCGGCTTTAAGCGTAGCCGTTTCGCCTGTTTTCATGTTTTTAGTGGCAATTTTAACAATATTGCCATTTTTTTCAAAGCCTTGCGGTTCTGTATCGAATACAAACTCAATTTTTGGATTAGCAAAAGCCTTTTCTTGAGCCTCTTTATTGGCTTGTAGTTTATCAAATTGGTGGATAATTGTTACTTTTTTGGCAAATTTGGTAATAAAATCAGCTTCTTCAATGGCTGAATTTCCACCTCCAATTACTATAACGTCTTTATCGTGAAAGTATTTAGCATCGCAGGTAGCACAATACGAAATGCCGTTACCTTTTAGCTCCTTTTCGCCAGGTACGCCAATATAGCGGGGTGATGCTCCTGTGGCAAGAATAATTTTTTTGGCTTTAATGGTTTCAAATTCATCAACTACAATGGTTTTGTTTTCAAGGTCAACCAGAGTAACATCAACGGCTACTTTATATTTAGTACCACAAATTTTTGTTTGCTCACTCATGTAATGCGCTAGCATAAAACCAGGTTGTGGATCAACAAAACCAGGATAATTCGAAACCTTGTGTGTGGTAGAAACCTGTCCTCCAGGTAGCATTATATCAACCAAAACCGCATTTACTTTAGCTTGACATAAATATAAGCCAGCAGTCAATCCACCGGGGCCTCCGCCTAGAATAATGGTGTCGTACTCGGAAACACGAGGTTTAATTTTGTTTTTAATTTCAGTAGCCTTTTGTTCTGGTAATAGGGCGTTCAAATTTGATATCATATCGGAACGTTTAATACCTCCCGATAATTTATCGCCCACAAGTTCTCCATCATTATAAAAAATCACCGTTGGCGAACCATTTACATCAAGACTTTCGGCTAATTCCCTATTGTCTTGACGAAAAATTTTAATGAATTTAATTTCATCACCGTAAAGTTCAGCTAATCCTTCGAACTTAGGTGCTAGCGCTTCACATGGAGGACATTCGCTTGAATAAAAATCAACGGCCACTTTTCCTCCTTCTAAAACTTCTTGTTTGAATTCTTTTGCTGTTATTTCTTTCATGTTGCTGTAATTTTAAATATAGTTGTGTAATTATCGTTGGTGTATTTCACCTACAATTTACGACAATTTCGTTGTTTAAATAAATTTCTTTGCTATTATATAATACTGAACATCATTAATTTACAATTCTTTTTTAGTTTCTTATGAAAATTACCCCTTATGGTATAAGCCAATGCCTAACTCAAGTAATTCTTTAACCGGACGGCAATCTTCACTATGCAATTTACCGGTTCTGCTTTTTGCAATGGCTGCACATCCACCTCCGCATGCTAATTTTACAGAGCATGAGCTACACTTTTCAATAGAAAGTATATCGCGTTCTTCCCATTCCTCAATCAAATCTTCATTCAACTCAATTTTAGGATAAAAAGTACCTAATTCGTCACCCATGTTTCCAACAGTCGCTGTGCATGAGTATACTCTGCCTGTATAATCAAAAGCCCATTCAGTTTTTGCGCCCGAGCACGAGTCGAATAAGGGGTTTGGTAATTCGCCATTTTCAAAAATAAATTTAGCAATTGAAAACGAAGGTTTGTGAAATTCTAGTACCTCAGGGTGTTTTTTTACAATATCATAAATTTCCTGATACATTTCAATGCGCTGAAACAACCTTTTGTTATGGGTTTGACAATGGTGTAGCTCGTAATTTCGACCCAATGCAGTTTTAAAAAGCGGACTTTTGGTCCAGCCTTTTTCTATAGCAAATTGGGCGAGTTCTGGCAGGTTTTTAACATTGTCTTTATCAACAATCATTCGCATGTTTAGCGGAATATTGTTTTCAAGCAATAAATCAACTCCTTTTGCGATATTTTCAAAGCTACCTTGGCCTCCTTTTAGCATTCTGCGGGAATCGTGCACTTCTTTGGTACCATCAACGGTAATCTGAATTTCGCGAACATTTGCCGTTTTAAGTATATCAATAAACTCAGCAATGTTGTATCCGTTGGTTACCACAGCAATATCGAGCTTGCGTTGGTTAGCTCCATCAATTACTTTTTGTATTGATGCTTTTTTGCTTGGGGTGTTTAAAAATGGTTCACCACCAAAAATGGTTATGTATTTTTTTCGATCGGCAAATTTAGTATCTACATAAGAAAAAAAGGCTTCAATTACTTCGTCTTTAACATCATCGTTTTGGTTTGTGTACTCATCTTGAAAGCAGTATGAGCAATCAAAATTACAGGTGTACCATGGGGTGAAAAACAACTGTACTTCATCGCTGTCACGGTCGTCAATAAAATCCAGGTATTTTTTCTTAAATAGTTTTTCCTCTTCTTTTGGGTCAACTATATATCCTTTATCAATATAAACTTGTTTGTTGGTAAGTTTATTGTCAATAAATCGCTTTGTTTCATCGGGTTCTAAAATATCAGCTTGCCCCGATAATAGATTGACAATAAAGTAGTTCTCTGAATTAGCTACTTTTGAAAATATGTTGTGTTTTGAATGTTCCATTTGTGTTTTTAAATTTTAGAAATTGAACCCAAATAATTTGCATTAAATGGGTTCAATAATTTCTAGTCGTGACAACCCATTACATTTTTTGAATTTTTAGCACAACACTGTGCCACTTTGCTGTCACTCTTCTGTTTGGTTTTAACTAACGATCTCATTAAAATATATATTTACTGGTGAAAAAATTAATTACAACACTTTTTTTTACCTGATATGGTAAAGCTAGCAACCTCAATTTGCCCTTTAGAATAAGGAGCACTTTCTTCAACAATTTCAATGTCTTTAAATCCCACTTTGGCTAGCGTATCAAGGTATACTTGTTTTGTTGTTGCTCCTGCCCAACATTCAGCAACAGCTTGCGGATCGTTTCTATATTCATCAGGTACTTCACCTATTGAGTAAATATCGCTAACCACAAAACGGCCGCTGTTTTTTAAGATTCGCTCAATTTCGCTCCAAACCTTAAATTTGTTAGATGCATGATTGATGGTGCAGTTTGAAATCACAAGATTTACAGAGTTGGATTCTATTTTAATATCTTCAAGTTCCGATTTAATAAATTTTACATTCGTAACACCCAACTTTTTAGCATTTTTTTCGGCTTTTTTCAACATTCCGTCCGATACATCAACACCATACGCAAAGCCTGTTTCGCCAACTTCTTCAGCAAGTCGTAATACATCGGTACCACGGCCGCTACCTAAATCAACACAAACTTCACCGGGTTTTGCTTTTGAATGGTCAATAGCTCCTCCACACGATAAACAGCAATTATCATCTTGTGCTAATACGGAGTATCTAATTTGAATTTGTTCCGTGTCCATGTCTTTAATATATTTTATAATTGTTCATTCTTTTTCTCAATTGTTACTTCTTCATTTTTTTTGTCTTTAGCAAACAAACCACCCATTACACTAAACAGTAATACTGTATTGTATGGATTTGAGGTTAAAGGGCATGTACCACCCGTACAACCAATAAAATTCCAATACAATAGTCCTAAAATAGCTCCGGCACTAACACCTAATGCAATTCGATAGCGTTTTTTGTTTGTTATCTTTTGCCAAATCTTAATACTTTCGATATAAAGACTTGATGCATATAATTTATTAAAGATATTCATTTCCAGTTGATTGATTGCTATTATCTTGTTTGTTTTATGCTAGTTTTCACCTTGCATTTTTCATTTCTCAGTCAGTAACTTCTACTCCTCTCAGTGTACTTACTGAACGAAGACACTGATAACAGATCGGAGTCGGTTTCCGCTGACTGAGCGCAGTCGAAGTTCTATTTTACTAATAAAACCACTTTAATAGCCACAATAAACGACTCTTTAGGCAAAGCCCCTTGAGCCATTTGAGGTTGACCTTTGGCAGGAACAAACAATAGTGCAGGAATGCTTTGTATGGCAAACGCACTTGCAAGTTCACGTTGTTGCTCGGTATTTACCTTGTAAATAATTATTCTACCCTCGTATTCTTTTGCTAACTCTTCAAGTACGGGTGCAATTCGTTTGCATGGGCCACACCAATCAGCATAAAAATCAATAATACAAGGTAAATCTCCTTCATATTTCCATTCCTTATTTAATTCATAATTAAATACATATTTCTTAAAAGTAGCATTGGTAAGGTGAATGGGTATACCGGTTTCTTCGCTTGCTTCATTTTTTACTACAGTCTCCGTAGTGTTATCATCAGATTTTCCTGAGGTGTTTGCGCATCCAAAGCTAATGGTCATAATTGCAAGCAGTAATAATGTTATATTTCGTTTCATATTTTATTGTTTTGTGAATTAGTTACTTTTTTTCAATAGTCTATAACATTTAACTATAGTATCTATTGTAATTTTAAATTATTGTATTATTATTTATATTCCTCAATCTCCTTCAACAGAAAGTTTCTGTTTTTCACACCCGTAAATCGTTTTACTTCTTTACCATCAGCAAACATTACCAAGGTTGGAATGCTTCGTATTTGGTATTTTTGAGCTAGTGCTTGTTGATTATCAACATTCACTTTTCCAATGGTAGCTTTATCGCTATCCAATTCTGCTATTTCATTAAGTATGGGAGCCATCATTTTACAGGGTCCACACCAAGGTGCCCAAAAATCAACAAGTAAAATTCCGTTTTTTATTTGATTGTTGAAATTTTTATCGTGTAATGTTTTAATATTTTTGTGATCAGCAGTAGCAGGCATTTTTTTCATCTTTTTGAAACTATAATATGCGTAGGCAATAAATGCCACTAGCAATCCTCCAATAATTAATAAAGTTGTTGACATAGGTGTACAATTAATTTTTTTGTTCTGGTTTTAACACTTCTAATGTATGATGTTTTAGTTTTCTATCCTTTACAATCAATGGAGTAACAGGAGCTTTCGATTTTGCATTAAAAATCATATCATGTCCCAAACAAAGACCCATCATAATATTAAGTTGGGTATTTTTTTCGGCCAAATAATCAGCTTGTCCAGCCGGATTGCATGATAATCCTTTGTAGCCTTCAACTAAATCGTTAAATGGAACACGTCCCAATTTGCAATGTACCTTATCAACAGTAAAACCTTCGGTGGCTAAAATTGTTTCTAAATATTCGGCTTCTTTATTAAAAGTTGTGCAGTTTGCAATGCCAATTTTCTTAATTCCGGCTTCATTACAATATTCAATTATTTCATTTATCCTGTCAATTTTTGGATTTAACGAGTCTTCAGCAATTTTTAATATCTCTAAATCATTTTTACTGTATAGTGTTTTGTAATTTTTAGTTTTCATAATTTAATTATTATTTATATGATGAAGTTGTTCGAAATATTCTATTGCCGGGTAATTATTTTTAAGACATCCTGAAAAGCCACCGGATAAATTATAAACCTTATCAAAACCATTTAAATAAAGGTAATATATTGCATATGACGATTGCATACTACCATTACACACCGCAATTACTTCTTTGTTTTTATCGATGTAATTAAACTCTTCTGATAAATTCTTAATATCCATGTTGATACTATTTTTTATGCGGCTTTTTTCAAAAACAGATTTGTCTCTAAAATCTATAATCATTGGATTTTCGATATTTATATCATTTAATTTCACCAATAAATCATCACGTGAAATCATTCTGAATTTGTTATCGAGAGATTCAATAAATAAATTTGCTCTATTATGCATAATTTTAATTAGTTACTATTCAATTACATTCCTGGAATTCTTGGTATGCGCTTTAATTTTGAGTTTTTGTAATAAAAACCCCATATTTTTTTTAACCAATGTCCAACAATTGGAAGCATAATCAAACGCTCTTTTTTTGCTGTTCTAGTAACCCAAGCTGCTCCATCTCCTGAATCCATTACACAAACAATACTTACTTTATCAAGGTAGCTTATCGTGTTGTTTGATCCAATAATTTGTTGATGTACATTATGGCTAGCAACATCGGCCATTATTTCGGCCATATGCCCTTGTTTAGCAGCCCACTCTGGTCCAAGTAAATGAGCAGAATCACCGATTGCATAAACTTCCGGGAAACCTTCAACTTGTCCTGTTGGTTCAGTGAGTACAAAACCGGCTTTATTTATGGGTAATCCTGAATCTTTTAAAAGATGATGACCTTCACCCCCCGATATATAAATAATCAAATCGCTTTCAAGGGTTGTATTATCTTCAAATAAAACTTCATTCTTTGTAAATCCAACAATCTTTTTTCCAGTGTACCTATTTATTTTATAATGCTTTAAAAAATTTCCAATATTTTTATAGGCCTTTTCTCCCATTTTTATACCAGGGTGAGGCATGGGTGCAAACATATTTAATTCAAACGAATCCAATAATTCCTTTTTCTTTAAATATGTACTTATATTGAATAGCAATTCAAAAGCTGGACCTCCTCTAACAGCTGAACCTGTAGGGTCATCAGGGTTTGCACCAAATCCAATTGAAATTTTTCCATTTCCTTTGGTAACTAATTTTTCCAATTCATCTTTAATGGCGTTTGCTTGTTTTGGAGCTCCACATATTGATAAGGTATTTTCAATGCCTTTAATATGTCTTTTATCCATTCCAAGTGCAACAAATAGATAATCGTAAGTTAGTTCGCTTTTTTCAAGCCTTACCTTTTTGTTAATGGCATCAATTTTTTCAACTTTTTCAATAATAAGATTAAATCCATGCTTTTTTTGTAAGTCAGCCAATGCAATTTTACTATTGTCAAAACTTATTTTACTAACAGGTATCCAAATTGAGATGGGATAAATGAATAAATAGTCTCTGTCTGAAACCAAAGTAACATTGTATCCTTTTGCTCTTAATTTAATAGCGGCTTCAACACCTGCAAAACCACCGCCTAATATTAAAAAATTCTTCATTATCTTTAGTTTGTTAACATGTGTTTTTTACTATTTGTTGGCAAACTTAATTTGTAGGTTAAGCTGCCATTTGGACATTCAGCCACACATTGTAAACATTTTGAACAGCTGTAATTTTCAGCCGGATTCACCATGTTAGGCTTGTATAAGCTGAATTTTTGTTTGTCTAATGTTGGCATATAGCAAGCTGAGTCGCAAATGCCACAGTTTTTACAAGTATCGGCATTAAATTGAATTTTATAAAATGAAACTTTATTTAATAATCCAGATATCCAAGCAATTGGGCAGCCAATTTTATGGTATTGGTACATTCCTTTTAGAGCATCATTGGGACTAATTTTCATTAATAATTCCATCATTATTCCCAAGGGACACATCCATCGACAAAAAACTTTTCCCCAAATAATACCAATAGCCGAACCAAACCCCAAAACCCACCAAAGTGAAATGTTAAAATAATTAATAATTAGGTAAAGGCTTATGCCAACAATGGCTTGTATTAGAGCTCTTTTTTTTGCCAAATGTTTAATAAAAGTTGGTTTCTTAGTCATTCTTATTGTCTCAATTTTTTTTATATTGTAATGTATTGGGAGTTAGATTTTAATGAGCCTTCTAAATATTCATTAATTAGCTGATCGGGCGATTTTATATTTACACCTATAAAAAGGTTTACTTTTGTATCGGCAAAATATGATACCGACGACTTATCAATTTCATGAACGATAATATCAGTAATCTCCTGGCTTAAAATCCAGTTGTTTAATTCATTAACCGATTTTTGGCAAATACTTTCACGTTGCTTTGAAATAATTTTTTTGTGCTCAATTTCAAATATGTCGAAATAGCCACATTGGTTATATTGGTTACTTAATACATTATCTGAAATGGGTATTGCTATTCTTGCCATTTTCTTTTGTTTTTTTGTTGGTACAAATTTAGGGAGCAGGTGAATCCCTTGCAATAAACGAGGACTAAACTATTTCGAGTTGAAAACTAAACTTTCGTAGGATTAAAACTGTCAGATGATAGGAGGAATTCTTGAATCATCTTTTTGGAAATAAAACTTAAACAGATACTAAACAAAAGACGTGATTATTGGGTTGAATATAGTGTGCTCAAAAGGCAGTTATCAAATTATTGAGCAATGTAGAAGTGAAAGGTTTGCATTGGTGTAAGACAATTTAAATCAGCAGGTTATGTATTTTGAGAGGGTCTTTTTTATTTAGATTCATTATAAGTAAGGAAATATCTATTATTAATGACTTAAAAAACACTACATAATCGTAATTTTGCGGTTCATAAATTGAACATAAGAATCTTACCGATGAGCACTTACATCAACAAAACAAAAATTGTAGCAACAATTGGCCCGGCTACTTCTTCAAAGGACCAACTTAAAAAGTTAATTGAAGCTGGAGTAAATGTATTTCGATTAAATTTTTCGCATGGAGCTTATAGCGACCACCTAGAAGTTATTGAAAGAATAAAAGAACTTAATACCGAACTCTTAACAAACGTTGCTACACTGGCAGACTTACAGGGGCCAAAACTTCGCATTGGTGAAGTTGAAAACAAGGGTGTAGAGTTGGTTGAAGGGGCTGAAATAGAATTTACCAATACTAAGTGTATTGGAACAGCTGAACGTGTTTATATGAGTTATGCACTGTTTTCGAAAGATGTGGCAATAGGCGATATTATTTTAATTGATGATGGCAAATTAAAGCTTGAAGCAACATACACTAATCAAAAGGATAGTGTTATAGCCAAAGTAATATATGGTGGTATTTTGTCATCGAAGAAAGGGGTAAATTTACCAAGTACAAAAATATCAATGCCCAGTTTAACAGAGAAAGATTTAGCCGATGCTGAATTTGCTCTGGAACATAATGTTGATTGGATGGCCTTATCGTTTGTACGTTGTGCTGCTGATATAACAGATCTTCGTAAGATTATTGATGCTAAGAAAAAACATACACGTATTATAGCAAAAGTTGAAAAACCAGAGGCCATAAAAGATATTGATGAAATTATTGAAATTAGTGATGGTGTTATGGTGGCTCGCGGTGATTTGGGAGTGGAATTACCATTTGCAGAAGTACCGGTAATGCAAAAAATGATTGTTGATAAATGTATAAGTCATGCAAAGCCTGTAATTATTGCAACGCAAATGATGGAAAGTATGATTACTAATTTTAGTCCGACCCGTGCCGAAGCTAATGATGTTGCAAATTCTGTTATAGATGGTGCTACAGCTTTAATGTTAAGCGGTGAAACTAGTGTTGGTAAATACCCAATTGAGGTAATTAAAGCAATGAGTAAAATTATTAGTCATACCGAACAAAACGGTTATAAATACCATCGCGAGAATGAACCAGCAGTTAATAAAGCCACATTTATTGCCGACTCAACCTGCCATTCAGCAAGTAATTTGGCCATACAATCAAAAGTAAAATCCATAGTGGTACTTACATCATCTGGGAACACAGCAAGTAGAATTGCAAGTCACCGACCAGAAGCGACTATTTATGCTTTTACATCGAATAAACAGCTTATGCGTCAGTTATCACTAATTTGGGGTGTTAGAGCCCAGTTTAGTGGTGACTTTTTATTTACCAATGACGCTATTGAATATACGCTAGAAAATTTATATTTAAGAAAAATAATCAATAAAGGAGAGGTAGTAGTTCATGTGGGAACTATGCCCTACAATAAAAAAGGTGCTTCAAATATGGTGAAATTATCGTATTACGATGAAGGTCAGTTGAATAATGGTAGGTAGGTATATAAAAATTGTATATTCAATGAGTAAAGCCCAAATTTCAAAAGACACGTTTATTATTTGGGCTTTGTTTTTTGATATTTTTACCCATGTATTTTATTATTTTTGTTGCAACTAAAATATAAAAATGCAACATCTAACGGAAGACGATTTAAAGTTTCTTGATCACAAAAAAAAGCAATTGCTTTATTTAAAAGGGGAAAATATTTTTAAGCAAGGCGCTTTTGCACCCTATGTAATGTACATTCAGACTGGATTGGTAAAGGTTTATTTGCAAACAGGTTATGAAAAACAGGTGAATATTAGAATTGCAAAAGCCGGTGATTTTCTTGCTTTTTCTTCTATTTTTGGCGAAGATGTTTATACCTATTCATCTGTTGCAATTAATGATGCTGAAATTTGCATGATTGACAAAGAGGGACTCCGGGAATTGCTTTTTAAGAATAATGAGTTTGCCATGCGCATTACTACAAGCAATTATAAAAATGAGAATCATTTATTGAAGATTATATCGAGCATTTCATACAAGCAAATGCGAGGTAAATTAGCGACAGCACTTATATATCTTTCTTCTAAAGAATTGCTTAATGAAAAGATATTTCAACTTTTGACACGAAATGATATTGCCGATTTTGCATCAATTTCTACTGAGAGTGCAATTAAATTTCTAAAAGAATTTGAAAAGGAAGGTATACTAAAGCTAGATGGTAAAGATATTATTATTGAAGACTATGATAGACTCAACTTGATTGCTAAAAGCGGTTAAAATTCATACCTAGTGTCATGTTATGCCTGAAATGATGTATAGAATGAAGTTATTTTGTTTTTTTGCAAAGCAAAAAATGTGAGCATAGCAGCGTTCTGTAAGTATTTTTTAATGAAGCAAAAAAGTAAAAGAACAAATTATTGTGCGTTAGAGCAGGCATGACATGACACTAGTGTCAAGTCAAGAATTAACGTTCGGGTACACTTGAATTATTTCATTCCCTCTCTGCCCTGCGGGCATCTCTCCCAGGAGAGAACAATAAAGACAAAGCGGGCAAGTCTTCTCCTGGGGAGCCTGTGCCGATTTTACATCGGTAAAGTGCCGATAACTTGTCC
>JAQICC010000301.1 GCA_027858735.1 Salinivirgaceae bacterium | reverse complement strand
GGCTACTCAAAATGTGAAAACCAACAATTCCTAGGTCAGCCTGTCCCGTACCGGAGGTCGGGAGGGTTATACCTAAGTAAAGCGCCTCTTCACTTTGTTCGAATCGCTCAACTTAGGTCAAAAAAATATTTTAGATTCATCGTTTACCTAATAGCCAGTTTTACAATGGGTTCAATCTACATATCACTTCCAGCCTCCCTTGAAAAGACGGCGCAGCATATTTTTAAGAATTCTTTTTTAACCGAAAAAAAAGCATTCAATATCTGATGCGCCCTTGCCATCATGCTTTCAAGAAAACCATATAAGATTGTCATGAATAGTTCAGGTTAAGCTCCAGTTATTATGAGTAACTAGGTTTTAAAACTTGCTACGCATCTTTGAGCTGCTACGCAAGTGGATCGCGCGCAATTTATAAAAAGCGAAGCAGGCGCTGCGTTGTCCTACTCCACAAACAATACCAAACCTTTTTAAGTATTCACTTTCGGGATGACAGATACTTATTGGGTGATCGGTTGGTTGCGCACCGCTCTTTTCATAACGCTTTCAAAAAATACCATATATGATTGTCATGAATAGTTCGGGTTAAGCTCCAGTTATGTGAGTAACTCAGCTTTAAAACTTGCTAAGCATCTTTGAGATGCTAAGCAAGTGAATCGCGAGCTATTTATTAAAAGCGAAGCAGGCGCTGCGTTGTCCTACTCCACAAACAATACCAAACCTTTTAAGTATTCACTTTCAGGATGGTAAATACTTATCGGATGATCGGTTGGTTGCGATATTTGATGCAATATTTTAACATTACGTCGGGCATTTGCAGCAGCCACAAACACCGATTTTCGGAAATTTTCTTTACTTACTGCTTGCGAGCACGAGAAGGTGAATATTATTCCGCCCGGTTTTATTTGCTCAAGGGCACGTTGGTTTAAGCGCTTATAGCCTTGCAGTGCATTGTGCAGTACTTTTTGGTGTTTTGCAAATGCCGGAGGGTCTAATATAATAACGTCGTAGTCTTCGGTAGCTGAATCGAAAAAGTCAAAGGCATCCATGGCAAAACCTTCATGATTAGCATTATCGCCAAAGTTCAACTTCACATTTTCATCGGTTAATTCAATGGCTGATTTCGATGAATCAACTGTATGAACCAATTCAGCTCCTGCTTTTAATGCAAAAACAGAGAACCCACCAGAATAACCAAACACATTACATACTTTTTTACCTTTTGAATAATCGGCTAATAATTTTCTATTCTCACGTTGATCAATAAAAAAGCCTGTTTTTTGCCCCTTTACCCAATCAATATTGAATTTATTGCCATATTCTTCAACGACTCCACCTTCCGACTTACCATACAAATATCCGTTTTCAGGAACAATATCAGCTTTGTGTGGAAGGGTAGCTTCACTCTTATCGTAAATGGCTTTTAGGTCGTCGCCCAAAAGTTCTTGTAGTATGGTAGAAAATTGTTCACGCAATAAATGCATACCAATGGAATGTGCTTGCATTACCACTGTTCCATTGTAATAATCCATAATTAAACCCGGCATTCCATCGCCTTCGGCGTGAATTAAACGGTAAACATTGGTATGCGATTGGCCAATAATTCCCAATTGCTTTCGGTAGGCAATGGCCTTTTCAAATTTACTTTTCCAGAATTCATAGTCAGGTGGCATTTCTTCAAAAGAGAAAACACGAATAGCAATTGAACCTATTTGATAATGTCCTAAACCAAGAAACTCATCTTTATTATCAACCACAGCAACCACTTCACCTTCTGCAGGTTCTCCTCCATAAATTTTCTTTATAGCACCAGAAAATACCCAAGGGTGAAAACGACGTAAAGAGGCATCTTTACCCGATTTTAGCATTATTTTAATAAGTTCCATTTTGCGTGATTTTAGCGATTGTGGTTATTTGCATGTTTATATTAATTCTGAGCCACCCTTTTAGTTACAAATCTTCAGTCTTCAGTCAATAGTTCTTACTGCCTACTGAGGACTGTTGACTGCATACTTCTTACGATGCTTTCTCAAGCTCTAACAGTCTGTTATAAATTCCAAGCGATACCCAGGCGTCGGTTGCTGCATATCGTATTTGTGCTTCGGTAAGTTTATCCGATTCCCAGTTTGATGTTTGTTGAGCCTTTGATATTCTAAACCCCAGTAACAAGCCTGAGAGTTTTTTAAGTCCAAAATTTTCAATCTCAAAATCTTTTACTTTCTCTTGAATTTCAACGAATCCGGCAGCCTCAAAATCAAACAATCGTTTTAATGCTTGAATATCATCCTTAATAGCAACTCCTACTTTGGTTATTTGCCTATCGGCCAATATCTCGACCAATTCTTTTGGCAAGCCAGTTTTGTTTAATCGGAATAAAAAAGCTGTTTTTTTGGTTGACAATTGCAATAAAGCGACCTCATTTAAAGCACCTTTTTTAAAGGTTGGGCGAGTCTCGGTATCAAAACCCAATATTTTTTGCTTTTTGAGATATGGTAATATTTTATTTATATCGCGAACGTAGTCAACTAAAATAATTTCGCCACTAAACCCTTCAACAGGCAATTCGTTTAATTCTTCTTTTGATATTGATTTATTCATACAATTCTTTCCTACTTCAATCAATTTAGGCCAATGGTATCATCTGAATCTTTTTTCTCCCATTTTTCAGGATCAAAATCTTCTTGGCTTAAAGCATCTTTTTCGTTCAATGAAACTCCACCATACAATAAATGGTGCAATACGCGTGTAATATTTACCAATCGTTGTCCCCAATATTCTTTAAAATTCTTTTTGCATTCCCAAATAGCATCGTTCATAATTTCGGCAGTACCCATATTATATAGCAATACAAAATCTTTTAGATCCTGATAAATATCGGCAAAACCTTCCGAAAGGCTGCTCATTTGCTCATCATCAATTAATGAATCAAAAACCTCTTGATAAGCATCAACTCCCACAAGCTTATTTGCCATGGTTTTATATACGGCTTCCCATTCCTCTTGAGTAACCTCTTTATCAATCATCTCAGGCATTTCAGCCTCAACTTCGGGTAAGATAATTGCCTTTAGGTAAATAAGCGGAAGTAATCGATGAGATTTATCAATAAAATCTTTCTGTGACATAAGTGCCACTCCATCTAACAGGTTACAAAACTCCGTTGCCAAAGCAGTAAAACCTATCACATTCTCAGAGTAAACCAGTTCTTCAAAATTACGCTCCATATTATATATTTAAAGCGCAAAAGTAATAAAAAAAAGTTATTGATCTCTAGGATAAAGAATCAGAAGTTGGGCGAACAAATTTGAGAGCATTTACTTTGCGGTGACAAGTAATATTGACTATGTCCTATCCGAGTAAATTCGTTAAAATATTACCTGTAGTCAGTAAAAATCACCAAGTAATGAGCATAACTTAAAATGATCAACACAATGCGTTTCAGTATAGTCCCAAACTATTGAATCGTTCATGAATCTTAGCCATAGCTTCATCGGCAGTTAGTTCACCGCTGATTACTTCCATAAAATAATTTTTTTCCAAACTATACTCAGAACCAAAAATCAGGCTGCTATTCTCCGATATTTTGTACGTGCTTGAACCATAGGTTTTCTTAATATGACTTGCGAAATTTTCATATTGATCAGAACCAAAACTAGCATCAGCTAAATTCCCTTTAATTCCGGTTGGGCACTTGGTATTTCGAACCCAATTCTCCGCCATAGTCGGTTTGGTCATATCCAATAAAAATTTTATAGCTTCATCTTTATTGGGCGAACTTTTAAGAACTCCCCACATTACAGGATAGGTAGCCGGATACAATACTGATGGCTGGGGTCTAAAGGTTGGATACTCATTCGGAACACAATTCATAACTTTTGATGGGTCTGATTCTAGCCAAATATTATACATCCATGAACCATTTGCAAAAAATAAACATTCCTCATTTAACAAACTTAAGTTAATGTCATTCCATGCCAGAGTTTTCCAATCTTCATTAATAAAATTATAGGCAGATACTTGTTCTAAAGCTTTCAACGTTTTATGCCAAATTTGGAGCTTTTTTTCAGATATTTTATCGTCAAATATCTCTTCAAGGTTATTAAACTCAGAAACATAAAGACTTACGGCTATTGAAAAAACTGTAGTCCAATCAGAGGCTTCATGGAATGGCTTAATGTAATCAGAATTATTTTTATTGTAGTCATCAACAGCTTTTACATACGATAGAAAATCATCGAATGTCATCCCGTATTGCTTAACTTCAATCCCTAGCTTTTCGGTAATTTTTTTATTGGTCCATACTGCCCAATATTGCCCTTCAAGAAATGGACCCGGAATAATTCCTCCCCATCTTTTTTTACTTTATCTAAATCAATCTCAGGTATTGTATTTCGAATCAATTCCGGGAATTTACTAAAATCAACCAAATGTTTTTTTGCCCAATTTTTATCTCCTAAAAAAGTGCCTATACCATCTACATCATCATTAATTAATACGACATCCCAGCTAGCAACTTTTTGTTCTATTACACTCTCAACAAATGCCTGAGCTTCAACAGCACTGTAGCGATTAAAACCAATCTCTTCAGGAAACTTTAAATTCACATTTATTTCCTGATTTAAAAATTCATATTCACGAACAAAATCGCGAATAAGCAATTCTCTATTCCCTTCACCCATCCATTGTCCAACAAAATTTATCTGCTTTAAATCTATCATGTTGTCCTGGATAGATGTTTTTGAACTTTTTGTTGTTTCTTCTGAACATGAAAAAACACTTACAAAAACAGCTAACACCGAAAATTTTAAAATATTACTCTTCATAATAAACAAGATAACATTTTTTAAAAAAAATAATTCTATGTGCAGGTGCTATTTAAAGACATTATCATTACTAATATATTTAACCATTCAAATTATGCTGAACTATAATGTATTTAATGGTTTTTATTTGCCTTCAAAAATAGGTTAAAGCAGGTTTGGGATTTTCATCCTTTACCGGCTATTAACCTAACAAACACTAACTAAAAACTTTCCACTTTAATAATTTATATTTTTCCATTATTCTTTTCTAAATTATAATATTTATTTTCACAATCAGAAAAATTCATTTATGCCATTCCATCAAGAGTCTCCATAGAACCATCTTCACGGTATTTTAATTCTACAACTTTAATACTTCGCAGCCATGTTTTTCCACCCGATGGCACACTATCGTGATAAAAAAGATACCATTTATTTTTAAACTCAACAATTGAATGGTGAGTAGTCCAACCTACAACGGGAGTTAAAATATTACCCCCATAAGTAAATGGTCCATAAGCACTATCGCCAATCGCGTAGCATAAATTATGTGTATTGCCTGTTGAATACGAAAAATAATATTTACCATTATACTTATGCATCCAAGGCCCTTCAAAATAACGTCGGTCATGATCGCCAGCTTTTAATGGTTCTCCACTTTCATCAAGAATTACCACATCGCGAGGTTCTTCATCCATTTCAAGCATATTGGCAGTAAGTTTTGCCACCTTAGCGCAAAGTGCTGGCTCATTATCGGCTGGTTCAGCTCCACATTCAATGGCTTTATTATTGCGATACCTCTGCAGTTGCCCGCCCCATAAACCACCAAAATAAATGTATGCATCATCGTCGGTATCTTTTAAAACCGCAGGATCGATACTATAGCTGCCATCAATCGGGCGAGGCTCAGCCACAAAAGGCCCTTCTGGCTTATCGCCAACAGCAACACCTATTTTAAAAATATCGTTTTTGTCCTTTAATGGAAAGTATAAATAGTATTTTCCGTTTTTTTCAGCAGCATCGGGCGCCCACATTTGACGACCCGACCATGGCACATTTTTTACATCAAGTGCTACTCCATGATCGGTAACTTCACCATCAATATCGTCCATTGAATATACATGATAATCTTGCATATTAAAATGATCTCCATTATCGTTTTCAGGAATACCTGATTCAATATCGTGCGATGGATAAATATATATTTTACCGTTAAACACATGAGCCGAAGGATCGGCATTGTATAAATGATCTACTAAGTATCTTGGCTTTTTCATTGTTAAAATATTTTTACGTTACTATTATTTGATCTATCTAAATTTCGGTGTATTAACCCGGAAAATTCATGAATTTTCTACGATCAAGGTATACCAACAAATTTGGGCTTATTGCATAGCCCAAATTTGGGTGTCCCTAAATCAGCCCAGACTAGCTTCGGGAGGATTTCCCGCTTTGCAACCCACTGACCAACCCGCATTCATAGAATTCGCTTCGCTTTTCCATGAAAGTGGGTTAATATTAGTGTTTTCATTGTTACAATTCTGCTTGCACCCCTTCAGGGCTTAGTCCTTGGTTATTTCTTTTAACTTGTTAAAAAATGCTATTTTTCGTTCCGAGCTTATACTCCAATCGGCTGGAATGCTTTGAAAACCGTTTTCAAAAGATTCCCCTTCGTGACGAAAATCGAAATATCCCCATGAGGCATAAGATCTTATCGCATTAACAAAATTATTCGTGTCTTTTTCAAATTCATAATGATCATCTTCATTAAATAAAATGGGTTTAGGTGTAAAGCCCTGCACATTTTTGGTGCGTTGAACCATATCGGAAATTCCTTTAGGATGGTTTACTCCATTTCCATGAAGCAATAAAAAATCAGCTTGTTTTACCACATTAGGCCTAGGTATATTCCCTCCGCTATAGCTGGTACTAACCAACAGTTTATAATTACCTTCACCTGCATTCTGTACCCTTTCAATCAACCTTACAATAAGTTCGGGTTTTAAAATATCGTGATCATAAAAAATATCGCACTCGTTAGCAATTTCAACTATAATATTTCGATATCCGTTTTCAATAATCCAGGTGGTTATGTTATCAACGGCATTCACAACTGCTCTTTCATCGGAAAGGTGTTCATCTTGTCCAAAATAAAAATACCCAAGAATTACCACCATACCAAGCTCGTCTGCTTTATCTAATATCAGCTTTAGCCGTTTTAAATATTCAGGCCGTAAATTTCCTTGAGGATTATAGCATGAATTCACCCAACCATTGTTGCCATATCCCATAGGACTACCACCTTGTAAATTCAGGGTAAAAGCCAACAATCCATGATTATACCAATCTTGCATTGATGCAACAAACTCAGCTGTATTTCTATCGGCATTCCACTCACCAGTATCAGGATATTTAAAATTCATGCTTGTTTCGGGGTTCAAATCATCGAAAATTCCCTGAACCATGCGAGAATTCATTAACAGTCCCTCAACATTGTTTCCTTGCCAAGTTTTGCCTTTGTAAGTTAGTTCGCCATTAATATAAAATTGAGCTCCCTTTATTTCAACAACCGTTCTTTTTTGTGGCCTAGTACAGAAGCTTACAGCAAAAAATAAAATCAAAAGTATGACTGTATATTTAAAGTAGTTGCTCATTCCTTTTAATTGAAAAATATCGAAAAATTATTTATGATCTATTCTACAAGTCCAATTACTGCCGCAACAACAGGTTTTGCCTGATTATTTCTGTCAAAAAATAAAGGATAATCGGTTCTTCCATTTATGGGCCAATAATTCCGCCACGTTTGACTGTCGTTTACGCCCCAGAATGTTACACGGCTTATTTTGTCGGCATGCTTTATATATACCTTGAAAAGATCGGAATAAAATTGAGTAAACTGCTCTTGAACAGAATCGGGCAATTGTTCTGTATAAGGATTAAATTCAGGTTTGTTTTTATACGACTGGCTAACCTCAGCCGTAATTTGCTCTGTGGGAAAGGGTAAAACAGAAATATCTAATTCTGTCATCATAACTTTTACACCCGTTTCTGAAAATGCAACAATGCTGGCTTCAACATCGCTTACAACATTGCTGCCTAAACCATAATGAGCCTGCATACCCACACCATCAATCCGTAAACCTTTTTCTTGCACCGATTTAACAAGCTTAATCGTCTCATTACGCTTATGTTCCTGATACAAATTATAGTCGTTGTAATAAAGCTCAGCTTCCGGATCGGCTTCGTTTGCAAATTGAAAAGCCAATTCAATATAGTCAGGTCCAATTATCTGATACCATTTACTTTCACGTAATCCAGCATCATCAATAATAGCTTCATTAACCACATCCCAACCATTTACGCGACCTTTATAACGGCCTACAACAGTGTAAATATGATCTTTCATTCTGGCTACCAGTGTATCACGTGACACATCATTACCTTCAGCATCAACAAAAATCCATGGTGGAGCTTGTGAGTGCCAAACCAACGTATGACCAATAATAAACATATTGCTAGCTACCCCAAAATCAACAAATTGATCGGAAAGCGTAAAATCAAACACCCCTTGTTGTGGCTGAATTACCTCACCTTTCATGCAATTCTCGGCCACTATAGAATTAAATTGATTCTTTACTACATCAAGAGCCGCTGTATCTTCACCAGTACATTGCGGTGTATTTAATGCCCCTCCAATTAAAAACTTTCCTTCAAAGGCGCTTTTAAGAGTTTGGCTTTCTTTTTTTACCACATCTTTAACAGGTTGACTACAAGAGACTAATCCTACAAAGGCAACTAGAGCCGCAAGCTTTAAACTAATGAATATTGTCTTTCTCATTTCTCTATATTTTTATATTATTTTTTTCTGTATTAAGCCATCAGCAAGTTAATAACTGGAGGCTGAGTACTGTTTACTGTTTTCTCCTTCGCTCTTTTAAATCTGTTTCAATTTGCACTTCCATCTTTTTATTAATTGCGTAAAAGAATAATAAGCCAACTCCAATTAAAAAAGGTATTGATGGATATATACTTACCAGCAATTTAACCCCAGCGATAACCGAATCAGGTTGTATAATTTCTTGTCCAAGCGCTACAGCTTCCTTATTAATATATCCATACTGTCCTAATATCCAAGCAAGTAAAGCGCCACCAATTGCCAAACCCGCCTTAAGTCCAACCATCATAGCCGAAAATATAATAGCCGTTGCTCTTCTGTTGGTTTTCCATTCGGAATAATCGGCAACATCGGCTATCATAGCCCATAGAACAGGTACTGTTACACCATAAAAGAAACCATGTAGTATTTGCATAGAGAACATTAAACCAACACTTTGCTGCGGCAAAAACACAAATAATAGAATGAATAGTGTAGATATAAATAGGGCAACACCAAACACATCACGTTTCCCAAACTTATCGGCTAATTTTTTTGAAAAAGACAAACCAAGTAGCATAAATATTATTCCACCTGCATTAAACAGACCAAAACCTGCTGACACCGGATCGGAACCAAAAAAGTTAATTCCAATATCCGAAAGGAAACCTGTAATAGGACTAATAAAAGAGGTAAGCGCAAGCTCATCAACATAATACTTGAAATAGTAAACATAAGACCCTCCTTTCATAGATAAGGTTACAAATACCAAAACTGTTAAGGTTAGCATTATGATCCAAGGACGATTTCTTACCAAATCGGATAAATCTTCTTTTAAGGTCGATTTTTGATCTGCAGTAGGTACAATGCGCTCTTTAGTTGTAAAGAAAGTTATTAATAACATAATGGTACCCACAATTGCCATCCAGGTAATTACTTGTTCAATACCTGCTGCTTTATCACCCCCGCCAGCATATTCAATTATTGGCAACATAAAAACCTGAACAAAAAATTGCGCAAACAATACAGCAACAAAACGTATGGAAGATATACTGTTTCGTTCACTCATATCACCAGTTATTACGCCACTTAGCGCAGCATAAGGCAGGTTGCTACTGGCATACATTAAAAGTAATAATGTATAAGTTGCTGCAGCATAAATTACTTTACCTTTGTACGAAAAATCAGGAGTAGTAAATGCTAATAACGCCATAACTCCCATTGGTATAGCCGTATATAAAATCCACGGTCTAAACTTACCCCATTTAGTATTGGTTCTATCAGCTAGAGCTCCAATTACCGGATTAAATGCAAATGCTGCGATCAGCCCCACAGTTAACATAATAATGGATGCATCGTTATTTTTAAGACCGTAAATATCGGTGTAAAAAAATGCTAAATAGGTGATTAGCGTTTGGAAAATCAGATTTGCCGCCAAGTCACCTAAACTATAACCAACTTTTTCAACTATTGATATTTTTTTCGTAGAGGGATTCATATTGTATCTATGTATGAAGTGAGAAAAATGTTAAATCCATGCACCTTTGCTTGTTGGCTCCGATGCATGGCTATTAACCTATTTATTTATCTATTATTAATTTTGTAGCAGAGCTTACTTTCCTGTTAAGACTTTCAAACCTAACTATAGCAAGACCTTTTTCTATTTGTGCTGCTTTTAGCATAATTTTTTGGCCAGAGTTTATTCTGCCTTGATAAATTTTGATACCTACCAAGTTAAAAATAGAATAGAAATAATCCTGATTATTTGAAGATAAATTCTCTAGTCTAATACTATTATCCTGATTGCTATAAAAGGCTTTAACATTATTCTTATCAAAAATTGAATTGATGCTTGTTGGTACCATATTGGTAATTAATTTTGGTCCAAAGCTACTTAGTATCCCCTCTCCAACCGACTGAATATCGCCCGGTATATAGCTTACTTTGACCTGCTGACCAAACTCAACAGCGGTTTCTAAATTGAAATATATTTTTTTAGCGTCGCTTTCAACAATGCCAATTTCAGTTACTGGAGTTGATATATCGTCCACTGTAAATTCAAATGCTGCAATATCTGTAGCATTTGGTTCTGCCATATCTCTTGAGAATACCAGTTCAACAATTTCGCCACTTTGGTTTGTTGTACCCGACATAAATCCGGGTAGGCGATTATCAACTTCAAATACCCCAAAAAATTCCAATTCAGATCCATTTACATCTTTTATGGTACCCGGAAAATATGAAACAGTTAAATAGTGGCGATAATTAATTTTTTCAGAAAGTTCTAAAACAACTTGAGTACTATCATGAGCAGGTTGCCAAATACTACTAATACTATGATCATTAGCTGATATCACTTTAAACTGTTCAAGCTCGGTTCCATCAGTTATTATTTTCGAATCAAAATAGAGTACTATACTATTTTCGTCATAAGCAATAGCATTTACTATTTCAGGTGCTGGCAATTCACCAGCACTAAAATTAATAGTTAAGGTATCCCCATTAATAGCTTTTCCTAGTAACAAATCAAGTACTCGTTTTTCGCCCAAATAATCTACTTCAAGTTCATATTCACCAAAATATCCATTTACTTCTAAGGGAAGAGTTGACGATACTGTTTGAAAACCTGATGAACTCCATGTAGTATGGATAAGGTCATAAACTGTATCGGCAGCAATTTTAGGCAGCTTACTTTCAGTGAAAATTCCGGCTTTATCGCGCCAATGACGGCTATCCCAAAAACCCCAAAAAACAAAACCATTAACCGCTTCATGAGCAAATGCTGTGCGCATAGCGTATGAAGTATATTTTGCTTGATTAGCCTCTGAAATATTGTTTTCGCCCACTTGCATATCAAATTCCGTGATTTTTATAGGTAAGCCTAGTGTGGCTACAGAATCAAGTCTTGCTTTCATTAAACTTGGGCTCACGTCTTTCCCAAAATGGCTTTGAACACCAATACCATTAACTGGAGCACCATTATCTAACATGGTTTGAATCAGTTCAACATAATTGTCATAATCTTTGTAGGTAATAATATTATAATCGTTTATGTAAAGCTTTGCATTTGAGTCAGTTTCATGTGCCCACTTAAACGAATTCCAATTAATTGAATCGCCAACCGTTTTTTGTAACCAATTGGCATGCCCCGGTAGGGCTTCATTCAATACATCATATTCTTTAATTCGTCCTTTATAATATTCCATTTCGCGCTGTACACGCGTTTTACATTCGTTGTACATTTCAGGCACAGGTAAATCTTTTACCCATTGCTGTAAAGGGTGAAAATCCTCGTAATCTTTTGAACCCCAAAGCAAAGCATGACCACGCATATCCCAACCTACACTCTCGCACCATTCTAAATAATGATTCACATCGGTGTAATTTACAGAACCCGAATTGGGTTGCATTTGACTCCACTTAAAGGCATTTTCGGTTACTGCACTATTGAAAAATTTACGAGCCGTGGCAGCATACCAATAATCGGTTTGCATATCTGAGCTACTAATAGCAGTGCTCCATGGAAACTCATGTTTTTTTAATGAGTAAGTTACCTCTGCCTCAATGTAATTATTGTTATCGTCTAAAACTTGAATAACAAAATCGCCCTTTCTTAATGAATCAATTTCTTTTTGATTATCTGCAAACCATTCAGCCGATTGTGAAATTCCGTTAAAGGGTGTCAAAATCAATGTTATAATTACAACTCCAATAAGTTTAATGTAAAGCTTACTCATATGTATCAATTTTTCGTTTTTTACGAAGTTAAAAAAACTGCCGACCTAAAACACTAACTATTTACAAACTCAAATCGTGAATGCAACCATGTTTGAATGATCTAATTTGCAAAAATCTACAATTCATTCATTGCGCATCCAGCCATTCATTTATATAAAATATTTCAGGCCGACAGTAAAAAGTATTGTTATTGGTTCTACCATCATTTTTGTGTGAAGGATAAAATTATGTGTTTTTTTGAGTTTTCAGGTAAGCAGTCTCCAGTCTTCAGAAATCTGGCTGCTCTTGACAGGCTAATGCTTACTATATCTCACATAAAAAACTCTTTATAAAATTATCTTCCACACAAAATTCGTAGTATTACCAATTATTCTTTGATTACTCTGTTGGTAAATACTTTACCTTGAGCATCTTCAATTTTAATAAAATAAACACCACCTACTAATTCACTAACATCAATTGACGATACGTTAGCGTTAACAGATTGAATTAATTTCCCAGTAATGTTGTAAACCTCAACACTTTCCACATTTTTTACATCAAAGCTTACCACATCTTTTGTAGGGTTTGGATAAAGTGAAACTCTTTGAGCAGCTTCTTTACCAATTATTTTTGTTTCTCCATCTCCTATATTTAGCGTGAATTCTGAAATTTCAGTACCTGCTGTTGAAACTAAAGTTCCTGGTGTGTAGGTTACTACAACTGCGGCATCGGCACTAATAGGATCAGTTACTGTTAAAAATACTTTATTTAATTCTGTTTCTCCCAAAGCTACTGCAGTTACCGCATTAGCAGTACCACCCACAGTTACAGCAAATGAACCTTCATTTCCAGCAGGATCGGCAATAGTTTCAATAAATTCAACAATAACCTGACTTCCATCTGCTGATAAAACAGCACCTATAGTTTGAGTTTCGGTAACTGTAAAATTATCAAACAAACAAATAGTACCTGCGGCTAAGAAATGGGTTGATGTTGATATTTGATTATCGGTACTTTCAGAATCAGAAGTAAATGGAGAGGTAAAATAAATTACAAGCTCTTGCCATTCTTTGCTTAATGTTTTACTACCAATACGAGCATATTCAGTATAAGAATCAGGGCCATGTCCGGCTGTAAAACTAACAATTGAAGTGTCCTCACCTTCCGATACATCTTTAAACCACATACCTAATCTGTATGATTTTCCTTCTTCAACATCCCACACTCTGTTGAATATCTGAGTTGACCAATCATCCGGACCCACCTCATCAGCATAAACTCTAACAGCTTTTAATCCTTCTTGTACATCATCAGTTTCTTCAACATACTCGCCTGTTGCATCTCCAGTCATTTCCATTCCCCATGATTCGTCTTCAAGACCAAGTTCGAAGCCACCATTTGTTACTTCAACAGATTGTGCAGAAGTAATACTTGCAAATGCTAAAAACATTGCTGCTAATAAAAAGTAATTCTTTTTCATAATAAATAAAGTTTAATTTAAATAAATAAAATATAAAATGGTAGAGTACTGTTATTGAAATAAATCAATAACAATACTCCAAATAATAATTATTCTTAATTCGATGAATTTGGTTTTAAGCTGGGATTTGTATCTAAATCACCTTGGTATATTGGCAACCATGGTTTATAGAACTGTCCGCAAACTTCTGTTCCAATTCCCCAACGTACAATATCATCCCAACGTTTTCCTTCACCTGCTAATTCTACCATACGCTCATGACGTAAGGCCGCTTCGAGGTTATTAATTGTTCTTCCGTTAATTACCGGGGCAGCAGCAATTAGTTCTTCAACAGTAGGTAATTCGCCAGTTAACGGGTAGTTTTCCGAACCAGGAATATTGCGAGCTCGGTTACGCACAGCATTTATACTTTGTTCAGCACTACCTGCTGCACCTGAAGCTC
Organism: Salinivirgaceae bacterium; assembly: GCA_027858735.1. Taxonomy (GTDB): domain Bacteria; phylum Bacteroidota; class Bacteroidia; order Bacteroidales; family SZUA-534; genus GH45. Next base: position 5,588 of record JAQICC010000301.1, on the reverse strand, counting down.
CGGCAATTACACATTCAGCATACATTAAGTAAACATCGGCTAAACGCATTACACGTATGTTTACATCACTTTCATTGTCAGCTGTGGCATAATCGCGACACCATTTTCTCCAGCCTAAGTATGGGGCAGATGCTCCACTATATTGTTCGTATGTTAAATCAGCGCCTGCCTGTTCATAAGTGTCACCACCTGGGCACCAAAAAGTTTTGTAATATCGTGGATCTGATATTTCAAATTCACCCTGTATTACATCGCTTGGAGCCATATTCCACCACATTGAACCGGCATCACGAACCATGGTTTGTCCCTGTTCAATTATTTGAGCTTCTGATGCATCTTGGTTTTCACCACTAATATTCCATACATCACCTGCTGTTAATTCATACTGTACTTCAAAAATACTTTCAAGGTTGTTTTCATTTACGTCATTATGGTTTTCTCGAAAATTTGTTATTAATTCGTAGTGACCACATTCACCATTAATTACTTCGGCAAATTCATCAGCAGCTTCCTGATATTTTTCCTGCCAAAGGAAAGCTGTACCTAAAAAAGATGTTGCTGCTCCTTTTGATATTTTACCTATAAAATCGGTTCCACGATAAACTTCAACATTAGGAAGCATGCTTTTTGCCTTTGCAAAATCTGCTTCAATTAATTTATAGATGTCACCTGCAACAGCTGATGCTGGATAAAAATCATCTCCCGTTGCAGGCACCTTATCGTACATTGGAATCTCTTCACCAAAGTTTTTAATTAAAATAAAATGATAAAGTGCACGTAAAAAATAGGACTCTCCTAGAATTCTATTTTTCTGCGCTTCATCAGAAAATGAAATTTCCTGAATTTGTTCTAATACCATATTGGCTTTAAGGATACCTTTGTAATTATCGCGCCAAATTTCATGAACAGCAACTACCGACGAGGTCATTGTAAAATCATCAAGACCTTGAACCTCTGGTAATCCAACCACATATTCAGTAAAAACGGACTCATCAGAACGCCCCCCTTGTGCATAACCCCAATAACGATTAAATACACCAAAAAACTGTAGTGCTGAATATACTGAGTTTACAGCCAACTCTGCCTCTTCAGGCGTTTTATAGAATTCATCTACTCCAGGTTCGTTTGGATTCAATTTTACCAAAACATCGTCTTCGCATGCTGTGCCAAAAAGCATTAGAGCTGCAAGACCTCCTATAATTATATTTTTTATTTTCATGTTTTTTCTATTTATGATTATTGTAAACCTTAAAATGCAATTTGAATACCACCTAAAAAGGCTTTAGCTTGAGGATAGTAACCATTATCAATACCTCTTTCTTTATTATCTCCACCAATTTCAGGATCGAAACCTGAGTACTTAGTGAATGTTAATAAATTTAAACCTGTGAAATAAACACGAACCGAACTTAACTTAACCTTAGCTAAAAAGCTTTTGGGTAGGTTGTAACCAATGGTCAAATCTTTTAATCGCAGGTACGATCCATCTTCAATAAATCGATCAGAGAACAGCTTAGCGTTATTGTTTTTATCTTTTATCACAGCCCATGGCATATCGGTATTTGTATTGGCTGAATAATCTACACTAACAGCAGCATCGCCTTCGCCTGTTGTAATGGTAACATCTTGCGGCCTGTAACGATCAAACACATCAGCTGTTGCATTAAAATTACTATACATACCCTCTGTCCAAATTTTTGTTTCTCGGTATATTTCATTTCCATATACACCTTGAAACGACACACTAAGATCAAAATCTCTATATTGAGCCGTTACATTAAATCCATAAGTTAATTCAGGAATTGCACTTCCAATAAAATCACGGTCTTCATCGCTTAATACTCCATCGCCATTCAAGTCTTTAAACCTGATATCACCTATGGTAGCATTGGGTGCATATATTAGCTGTTCTCCGCTTTCATCAAAACCTCCAATATTCATTGCATCAATTTCAGCTTGCGATTTATAAATACCATCGGTTACATAGCCATAAAAAGCGCCAATAGGTTGTCCTACTTGAGTTTTAGTAGCATTTCCAAGTTCCGAACTACCACCATAAATAGGATCATCATTTTTCCCTAACGCAAGAACTTCGTTATTTATAGTAGTTATATTACCAGTAACGGAGTATTTAAATACCCCTTCGTTATTTCGGTAATTAACCATTAACTCTAAACCACTATTTTTTACACTACCAGCGTTTTGCCAAGGAAAGTTTGTGCTTCCATTCGATTCTGGCATAGTTACCTGAATTAGCATGTCTTCGGTTGTATTGCTATAGAATTCAGTTGTTATGTTTAATCTATTATCAAAAAAGCCTAAATCTGCTCCAACATTGGTTTGTTTTGATGTTTCCCATTTTACATAAGGGTTCTCAAATCCAGCAGGTCCTACTCCACCAACAGCAACATTGTTTAACACATAGCCTTGGTACGAGTTTAATGAAGCTTCGTAACGATAATCATCCATGTTCTGATTACCAATTTCACCATAACTAGCACGTATTTTTAAAAACGACACTTGAACAAGTGACTCCATAAATGCTTCTTTCGACACTACCCAACCTCCAGAGTAAGAAGGGAAAATACCCCAACGACTTTTCTCACCAAATTTCGATGAACCATCGCGACGTATATTGGCCTGAAATAAATACTTATCGGCAAATGAATAATTAACTCTACCTAAATAAGAAACTAATCCAGACTCATATAAATTATCTTTACCAGGGGTAAAAATAGTTGTGTCTTTAGCTGGTTCAAAAGTTAAACTGTTAGCTGTGGGTTGATAACTTTTACGCTCTTGGGTGTAACCTGCTATAGCATTAAAATGATGCCTATCAATAACTTTATCGTAGCTTAATAAGTTTTCAATAAGTGTATACTTTGATTCAATAAAAGTAGTGTCCCATGAATCTTTACCTACAGAATGGGATCCACCCATAGTATTTACTGGTGTAAATCTTGTGTTCTCACCGCTCCAATAGTCAAATCCGAAAGTAAATTTATAAGTTAAGCCTTCCATGATTTGAGCTTCAGCAAATGCACTACCCAAAAAGCCTTTTGTTTTATTATTGCTTTTGTACATATTGGCAACTCCAACAGGGTTCACGGCATCATGCTTATGCTCTGCTGACATAGGACCAGCATAACCACCTATTTGAGAAGTATCGTAAATTGGAATATTTGGAGTCATTTTAATCATGCGCTCAATTTGATTACGGCCACCAACCATGTTTTTCTCATTGTCCCTATTGCTCGATGTAAAAGCAAATGATTCACCTACACGAAAACGCTTCCATTTTACCTCTGAGTTCGCACGGAAATAGTACTTTTTGTAACCCGTACTTAACATGATACCTTGTTGATTAAAATATCCCCCCGAAATCATATAGTTTCCTATATCATTAGCTCCCGATACAGCTAAATTATATTTTTGTATTGGTGCAGTTTGAAACATAGCATCTTGCCAATCGGTATTGATTGGTTGATTATAAGGATCGGCTGCTGCTACAGGAGGAGCAAATGCACGCCCATCGACTATTGTCTTGTTATAATGTGCTTCATTTATATACATTGAATATTGCTCTGCGTCTAATAAATCAAGTCTTTTCCACTCTTTTTGAATACCAAATTGGCTATCGAAATTTAAATGAAACCCTTTTTTACCTTTTTTTGTAGTAATTATTACCACACCATTTGCTCCACGTGCTCCATAAATAGCACAAGCTGCCGCATCTTTTAATACACTAATATTTTCAATATCAGCAGGGTTTGTTGATCCGGGACCTCCTACTGGCACACCATCAATAACATAAAGGGGATCGGTATTATTAACAGTACCTACACCACGAATACGAACTTTAGCTCCTTCACCGGGCGAACCACTATTTGCTGTTACTGTAACACCAGCAGTTAATCCTTGCATTGCCTGCTCAATAGTAGCAGTTGTTTTACGACTAAGTTCTTCAGCTGAAACAGAAACTACAGCTCCGGTTAAATCAGATTTTTTCTGTGTGCCATAACCAATTACAACAACTTCGTCCATATCAACCAAATCGGGTGTTAAACTTATACTGTAATCAGTTTTTGCTGAAGTAACATTAACTTCTTCAGCTAAGAACCCAATAAAACTAAATACAACAATGTCACCTTCATTTGCATTAAGTTCAAATTGTCCATCCAAATTGGTAACAGTTCCTGTTGTTGTACCTTTTATTAATACGTTTACTCCAGGTATTGCCAAATTATCTTCACCTGAAGTAATTACACCTTTAACAGATATGTTTTGAGCAAAAGTGCTCATATATGTTAAAAGTAACACGACCATTATACCTGGTCTAATCAATTTTAGTAATCCTATTCTCATAGTTGTTTTAGATTTAGTAATTATTTATAGGAAATTTATAACTAGGGTAATTAGCAAGGCCGATATTATTATGAGCAAAAGCCCTTGCATTATTATTGTTACTTTTTGTTTTCTATTCTCCATTTCAAAATCTTCCATAATAAAATATCCTATTGCTTTTCTGGAAGTAAATATAGATTGACCCAAACGTTTGATGTGTTTCAAATGAAGCAGAGCATAGAAGAAATAATGCATTCGGTGCACTATCTGTCAATAATGCAAGGGATGTTGCATTTCGTACAACATGAATGGCATGAATTGTTGTAAATAAATTTGAGAAAAAGATTTAATGGATTTAAAAGGTATGCAATACGACTTGCTAAGCATCTTAGAGATGCTAAGCAAGTTTGAAATGACATACAATTTTACTACTTTTAACCCAAGATATGCATTTACATATTCGATTAAGACCAACTAACCTTTTAATCAAGTCATTATTATATTTGCACAAAAACCAAATAGGTTAAAAGGTAAGTTGCTCTAGATCGGGATTAACCGGAGCTTGTCATTCGTTCTTTTAAATCCTAATGACTAATCCCGGTTTAATACTAAATAAACTGAAGGATGCACTTTGAAACGGATAAAACGTACCATATTTACAATAGAAGTAATGAAACTGTTTTTTATTCCGATAGAAACTATCTCTACTTTCTATCAAAATTTAAAATGCTTGTCGCTCCATATTGCGAAATTTTATCATGGTGCTTAATGCCAAATCACTTTCACTTTCTAATTGTTGCCAAAGAAAATGGTTGTCAACTAATTAATGAAAAGCATCGACCAAACGTTCAAATACTTTCTAAAAACTTTGGCACTCTTTTAAGTAGCTTCACACGAGCAATAAATAAAGAGATTGGCAGAAAGGGAAAATTATTTGCACATAATTCGACTGCAAAATGTATAAATGATCAAGCTAACATTAACAATTTTCTTGAAACTTGTTTTCATTACATTCATCAAAATCCTGTAAAAGCTGAACTATGTTCTAATCTATCAGATTGGGAATTTAGTTCATTCCTTGACTACGCTGGCTTACGAAATGGAACTTTGGTAAACCAAGCCTTAGCATATGAAATGCTGAACTTTGATAAAGAAAATTTTATTGCTCAATCAAACAGCATTATTGACGAACAAAAAGTAAAGTGTTTGTACTAAAACCAATGACTCTTCTTTTTTCATTACTA
>JAQICC010000297.1 GCA_027858735.1 Salinivirgaceae bacterium | reverse complement strand
CTTTTGGGGTTGTGCTGATTTTTTCGATTATTATAAAAAAAACTATTTCCTAAAATTATGATCTGCTATTTAAAATATTGTCAAAAAACTTTAGCCAATTATATATTTTTTTGTAATCTTACCATAATGAAACTCCGTGCTATGAATCGATTTCTAATTTTCATTTTAATAGTTGTCACTACTCAGAATATATATAGCCAGAAAAAGTATGCTAGTGATTCTAAAAAAGCTGTTAAGTATTACAAAGAAGCAATTGCAGCTTTTAACAATCGCGATTTAAAAGCAGTTAAAGAAAGTTTAAACCTTGCCCTAAAAAAAGACGATAATTTTATCGATGCTTATTTATTAAGAGCTGAATTATGGCGAGTAAGTCATAACTTTGATAAACAAATAAGCGACTTGAAAAAAGCTATAAGCATTGATGCAGAATACTTTCCGTACGTAAATTACAACTTAGGAATGGCACAAATGGAATTTGGTCAATACGAAAATGCAAAACATAGCTTTTCGAGCTTTTTATTGTTGCCCAATGTGCGTGAAAAAAGTAGATTAAAAGCAGAAGAATACATAAGAAAATGTGACTACGCCCTTACATTGGTTGAAAATCCAGTTCCTTTTAAACCAATATCGCTAGGCGATAGCATAAATACTTTGAACGATCAATATTGGCCTTCGTTATCAATTGACGGCAGGTATTTATACTACTCTGTTCTTTTGGTTGATTCATTGCATAGAACCTTTACCGGTGACTATGCCCACCAAGAAGATTTTTACGTAAGCAGACACAATAATGGCAGCTGGGGAAAAGGCAATCCTATTGGACCTCCTTTGAACACATCAGGAAATGAAGGTGCTATGAAAATTTCAACCGATGGTAACACCATTGTTTTTACAGCTTGTAATCGTGAAGATGGCCATGGCATGTGCGATATTTATTTTGCCTACCAAACCACTACTGGATGGACCCGAGCTACCAATATTAGAACCCCTATAAACACTAAATATTCTGAAAAGCAACCATGCCTATCAGCCGATGGAAAAACATTATTTTTTTCATCGAACCGGCCTGGTGGAATTGGAGGAATGGATATTTGGTACTCTGAAATAAATAGACAAGGTTTTTGGAGTGAACCCATTAATATGGGACCTACCATTAATACCCCTAAAGATGAAGAATCGCCATTTTTACATCCCGACAATAAAACCTTTTATTTTAGTTCTGATGGTCATTGGGGATTAGGCATGAAGGACATTTTTATATCGAGAAAAACGGATACTTCGGAATGGGGACAACCCAAGAATATTGGATATCCGGTAAATACATATACCGATGAAATTGGTTTAATTGTTGACCATACGGGCGAAACGGCTTACTATTCAACCAATTTCAACGATAGTTCAAGAAATATTTATCAGTTTACACTTCCTGTTGATTCCCGCCCTTCACCAGTTTCGTATCTTAAAGGCAAAGTAAGCGATATTGAAACGGGCAAGCCCCTTGAAGCCGATATTGAACTACTTAATCCAGTATCAGGAAAAATTATAATGAATGTGACATCGCTTAAGCAAGACGGAAGCTTTTTAATTTGCTTGCCTGCTGGTCAAAAATATGCTTTAAATGCTTCGTGCTATAATTATCTATTTAAATCTATTCATTTTAATTTAACTCAACTGCATCCGTTTGACGAACCGTTTGAACAAAACATAAGCTTACACCCAATAAAAATTAACGAAGCTATAATACTTGAAAATATATTTTTTGCATCGGATTCGTATGACCTATTACCTGAATCGAATGCGGAATTAAAAAAAATTGAAAAATACATTTTACAAAACCCAAATTGGGTATTTGAAATAGGAGGACACACCGATCAAACCGGTTCAAAAGATTACAATATGGATCTTTCAGAAAAACGAGCAAAAACGGTATACGATTATCTTATCTTAAAAAATATTAACAAAAACAACGTCACCTTTAAAGGATATGGCGAGCTAATTCCTGTAAGCCAAAATAAATCACCCGAACAAAAGGCACAAAACCGTAGAACTGAAATTAAAATAGTAAAAAGGGTAAATTAGCATCAATTTCATTGAAAAGTTTATCAAATAAGTGCAATTATTAGTTACTTTTGCACAAAATTTTAAAATCTGTTATTTCAAATGATTAAGCTAGCCGTAGGAATTGACATAGGTGGAACTAATACTGCAATTGGTTTGGTTGACCGCAGTGGAAAAGTATTTTATCAAACATCGATACCATCGCAAACTCGTGAAAATGTTGAAGATTATGTATTCGACCTTTATGGAGAAATTGAAAAAGCAAAAAAAACCATTGATGCTGAATTTGAACTAATCGGTATAGGTATTGGTGCACCAAATGCAAACTACTACACCGGAACTATTGAAGAGGCTCCTAATTTGCGTTGGAAAGGTATAATTCACTTTACCAAGCTTTTCGAAAAGTACTACGATGTACCTATTTTCATTACCAATGATGCCAATGCAGCTGCAATTGGTGAAATGGTTTATGGCGGTGCTAAGGGCATGAAAAACTTTGTGGTAATTACCTTAGGTACAGGCTTAGGAAGTGGTATTGTTGTAAACGGAAAATTACTCTACGGCCATGATGGTTTCGCCGGCGAATTAGGACATATTATTGTCGATGCCAATGGAAGAAAGTGTAACTGCGGACGTAATGGTTGTTTGGAAACATATGTGTCGGCGACCGGTGTTGTTCGGACAGTATTTGAAACATTGGCCTACAGTAATGAACCAAGTGAATTGCGCGGAATTCCATTTACTGAAATGACTTCGAAAAGGGTTGCTGAAGCCACCAAAGAAAACGACCCAATTGCTTTAGAAACCATAAAAAAAACAGCAAGAATGTTAGGTGAGGCCATTGCTGATATTACCGCAATTACAAGTCCAGAAGCCGTTTTTTTGTTTGGGGGACTTACCAAATCGGGAAGAGTTCTATTTGATCAGGTACAATATTATAAGGAGAAAAATATGCTTTCAATATTTAGCAATAAAACAAAGTTACTTTCATCGCAATTAGGCGATGATTCTGCAATACTTGGAAGTAGCGGTTTGGTTTGGTCAGAAATTGGTGGCTAAATCGACTTCTTGCATTTTAAAAATATTTATCAGAACCTCAAACTCAGTTTGGGGTTTTTTATTTATATCCGTTAAGTCGTCAATTTTATTCCCTATTACCCTAGGATAACTCTGTAAAAATATTAATTTTGAAAGTGTTATAGCTTAAGGTTATTTTTCTATGCGACAAATTTTCAATGCTTTTATTTACTTACTACTTCTGGCAATTGTAAAACCAGCCATTGCCGATTCTATTGTTCCATCGATAGAAAAAAGTTTAGTGTTGAAAATAGAATCAGAAAAAAATACAGAAAATCAAATTCAAAACTATATTGATATTGTTGAGTTCTATCAAAAAAATAACTTCGAAAAATCAATTGAATACTGTAATGCTGCTATTGAATATTGTAAACAGAAAAACAAACCTCAAAAAGAAATAGAATTTAAATTAGAAAAAGGTAAAAGTCTTATTTTTTCCGGTAAGTATAATGAAACTTCTACCCTAATTTTAGAAATTGAACAAGGCTTAAACAAAGTTGACGATGACCTGCTCTGGGGCAAGTACTATTTGCTTAAAAACTTAGCCTTTATAAACTTGGGTGAGTTTGCAAAAGCAATGGACAATGGATTGAAGGCTCTGGTGTATTTTAAAAAGACTAACCATGTTTTAGGTTTAGCAAAAACCTATAACAATATTGGAAGTATTTACGATGTTACCAATAATAGTCAAAAAGCTTTAGAAAATTATTTAAAAAGCAAAGACTATGCAATTTCGATAAACAATAAAGAACTTGTAGCTAGTTTAGATAATAATATTGGAATTATTTACAACAAATTAAATGACAATGACAGAGCTCTTCAGTATTATTACAAAGCATTGGAATACAACAATCAGTCTGGCAATTTAAACAGTACGGCTTTATCTTTTAACAATATTGCAACGCTTCTCTCAAAAATAAACCGAAAAGAAGAGGCTATGGCTTATTATAAAAAAGCTTTAACATTAAATACGCAGACTAAAAACATATATGACGAAGCCTTATTGCATTATAATATTGGAGAATTATTATTTCAATTAAATCAATATGATTCTGCTGAGCATTATTTAAATAAATCGTTAAAATTGTATATGAATTGCAATGATTTATACAGCATAGCTGAAGTTTATATTCTACTTGGCAATCTATACCTGACCCAAAACAAAAACAATCAAGCAATTAAAGTTCTTAATATAGCTATTGACATGGCTAATAAATTGGAAGTTTTAAATTTAAAAGAGTCGGCCTATAAATTGCTGGGGAACCTATATGCGGCACAAAAAAATTATAAAACAGCTTATAATTACCAAAAAAAAGCATCACTTATTGCAGATAGCATACTCAATGTATATAAGATGGAAGAATTAAAATACTCGGACTTTCAAATAGAATTTCAAAGCCAATCGGGAAAATTCGAAAAAGATTTGAAACTTCATGATAACATACATCAAGTTGAATTGCAAAAAGAAAGAACTGAAAAATACACCTATGCATTATTGCTGGTTTTGATCATTATTATTGCGGTAATATTATACAGAAGTTTTAACCGATCGAGCAAAATAAATAAAACACTTGTTCAGAAACACCGCGAAGTTGAAGACCAAAAAGAACTCATGGAAATTTCAAATATTGAATTGCGCGAGCAATATTCATTTACAGAAACCCTACTAAATACCATTCCAAATCCAGTGTTTTACACCGACAAAAACAGTCTGCTACTAGGATGTAATAAGGCTTTCGAAGAAATTTCAGGATTACCCATTGATGATATTATTGGTTTAAAAACCAGTCAGCTAAACTTCGACTTTGATGTTTTATGCGATTCGTCGAAGATTAAAGATGAAACAAACGATCAATTAATTAGAAATGAGGGTATTCTTACATTTGCTGATGATTCACTTCATGACGTTATTTGCTATCGGAAAGGCATTATTGACCCCAAGCATAAATTGGTGGGAGTACTAGGTATAATAATTGATATCACAGAAGTACGAGAAACTGAAAAAAAACTTAAATATTCACAATCACGCTTACAAGAAGCCATAAATTCTAAAGATAAATTCTTTAATATTATGGCTCATGATCTTAAAAATCCTTTTAATGCTATTTTAGGATTAACCTCATTCATAGCTGACGATTTTGGATCGCATACGGAGGCCGAGCTTAAGGAATATATTGGTTTAATTAACCAGAGCTCAACAAAGATTTACAACTTACTTGAGAATTTGCTGGAATGGGCACGTGCACAAAGTGGTTCGATTGAAAAAAATCCTACAAAGTTTATTATCAACGAAGTTATACAGGAGTGCGTAACTCTTTTTATACATAGTTGTGAGCAAAAAAATATTGCTTTGAATATTAATATTTTTAGGGAGTTTGAAGTAAAAGCCGATAAAAACATGATTATGGCTATCCTAAGAAATTTATTAAGCAACGCCATAAAATACACTCCCCATAACGGTGAAATTCGAATTGAAGCAAATGCAAATAATACAGAACTTAATCTTTCGGTTATTGATAATGGTATAGGTATTCCAAAACAAAATATCGATCGCCTTTTTAAAATTGATAGACCCGTTTCAACTCCAGGTGTAGATAATGAAAGGGGAACCGGATTGGGATTAATAATTTGCCAAGAATTTGTAAAACAAAACGGCGGTATAATTCATGTTACCAGTTCACCTGAAAAAGGTTCAAACTTCACATTCACCATTCCATTTGAATAGCACTCTATTCTAGTAACCGGGTTAAATTGAAATAAATTGCACTTGGTTAGGTAAAAAATGACAGCAAAACCTGCATGCATTATTTCACCACCTCAAATATTTTCACATCTGAATATCCTTTGCCGTTGCTTAAAATGCATTGCACCTCAATTTTATGCATTCCCAACTCAATGTTCTTAGGATAGGATGCCTTCCAAAGGTGATTACAATCCACTAACCTTGGTGTCCAACCATCACGATTAAATCTGCGATATTGGTTGCGAGCTACAAATGGGTCAGGTTCATCAACTCTAGTCAATTTATAGCTCTCTCCATTATCAATTGTATAGTGTACCTTTGTTTCTTCATCGCCATCAAAAATATTTACATATATAAAACGGGTTTCTATTGAATCTTTCAAAACTTCAATAAGTGGGTTACTAATGCGGAGTTGAAAATCGGAAGCCTTTCCACCTGGAATAAACCTTTTGCTGTATTCTTCATTTGAAAACTCGTATAAAAAAGTTCCGGCTGGCGAGCCATCATAACTGGTAGCATCAGGCAAACTATCTAGTCCAAAAGGACTCACCCACCAGCCTCCACATGCAGAACCTGCTATATGGCCCTGAAAATGCCCCTTCCCTTTCATCAGGTCATCATTACTATATTTCCATGACTCTATGGAGTGAACATGGCCATATAATCCTAATATATCCTCCCTCCCTTCCAATAAGCTAAATATTTCAACTAAATTTACCGAATCACAAAAGTTCTTTAAAAATGGAATATGAGCCATGAGAACAATCCGCATGTCAATCGGTACTAATTTCAGGTCTTCTTGTAGCCAATTTAGTTGCATTTCATGCAAACCACCATCATAAAATCCTTGCTGATCATTTTTTTTATCCCACCCATGGTAAATAACATTATTTAGGGCAATATAATGTGTATTTGCATAATTAAATGAGTAATAATCGGGACCAAAATGTTTTCGATAAGTCTCAACCTGATGCTCAAAATCCTTGGCTCTATAATTCATATCATGATTGCCAGGAACCATGTAAATAGGTATATTCAATGGTTCTAATGAGTTTTCAATATCAGCATAAAGATCCAATTGATTATCTGCTATATCTCCCAAGCATACGGCGAAATCGGCAGGATTTTTTAGTAGGCCTGGAACAATTAATTCTCTGAAATATTTTACTTCGGCTAATCCAGGTGCTTGTATATCACCAATTACATGGGTTTTAAAAATTTGCTTTACCTCTTTTTTATGCAGCGCAAAAAACAGTGTATCAGGTAGTTTCTTTTCGATTTTCACACCTTCATAAAAAAGATTCTCTTTTATTGGTTTCTGATAATATAACTGGTAAAACTTTGGAACATTATTATCCTGTAAAGTAAACTCGTAGCCTTTAGGTTTTATTACCGAAATAATATCATGAACCAAAACCGGAATTTCAAAATAACCATTCTCATCAGTCTGAACAATAGTTTGAAGTGACGAAACTGCTATTGATGATAAAGGTATATCCGTTTTATCATACACCTCATTGTTGTTAATATCGTTAAAAACGAAACCCGAAACCGACTTTCTCTGTGCTAGAATTGCTGTTGATATAAAGCTGATAGATAAAATGATAATAATCCGGTTCATTTTTTTATTGTTTTAAAAATTAAAAATAGCAAAATCAAACTTGATTCATGACTAATTGCTATAAGTCCTCTACTCTTTTCGCAAAGCAGAAATTAAAGTTTTTTGCCTTGAAATACCAGATGTCAACCATATAGCTATAAGGCCTGCACCAAAAATTATTGCAATAAGTAACAATACAAATGCGCTAGGAATTGTTAATGTTGTGGATAAAAACGACGGAAGTATTCCAACCAATGCCGATATAATGCCTATTAGCATTCCTGACACCAGTAGTATCATATGCTCAGCAAACAACAATTTACTAATCTCAAATTTTTTAAACCCAATGGCAGCTAACAAAGCCAATTCATTTTTTCGTTCTATCTTATTTCGCAACAAAATTATACCAAAACCAAGTGTTCCTATTGCTACACCTAATCCTCCCAAAAGCATAAATACATCAAGGTATGTATTTGTAATTGAATTGAATGTTGCCAATCGAGTTGATGCTAATTCAAAATCAACACCATAATCGGCAAAATAAAACCCTAATAGGTCTTTTAAAGCTTCCTTATTTTCAGGTTTTGCATCTATCAACATAACCTTTGAACCGGCTACCGATGGAAAGTATTTCCTAAGGTTTTTATCTGAAATTAATATATTTCCTTGAAAAACTGAACTTTGTAAACCGCCTGCAATAACTACATATAGCTTATTACCCTTCTCATCGTTGTAGATTAGCGTATCTCCTACTTTTTTCAGCAATCCCCAAGTTATTACCGTTTGGTCGACATATGCAGGAATTACGCCTTCAGCATATTGCTTTTCAAGTTCCAACCACGGTTTTTCTGCATCAATTCCTTCAATAAAACTTGTAATGGAGAAAGGCTTGTAGGTTTCAAATTCAAGCGTATTGAGCCCTAAAATTCGCGGCTTTTGAACCTGATTTAGATTTAAACAGCTGGCATCGTTACCCTCTAAAGATAGCAATTGAATAAAGTGAATAGAATCGGTAATGGGTTCATCGGCTATATTAAATTGTCGCTGCCCTTCTGGAGTGTTTAAATTATGAATAATAGGGATGCTATTTTCCACCCAATATAAAAATCCACCTGTTCCTGATTCTCTTTGTTGTTCACTACCATAAAATGTTTTACGATTTGCCCCAGTTATTATAACGCTAAAGGTTCCTAAACCTAGCAAAAGTATAGCCATTATACTTCTAACTCTTTGCCTACTTAGGTTTTTAACCGCTAGCTTAAAAATACCAAAGGAATGGGTTTCAAATTGTATGAGCTGTTTTTTTAGTACCAGATTAGCAAAGGCTACAAGAGCAATTAATATTAAGCCTCCTGCTGTTAGAAACATCTCAGCATTTATTGCAGACTTTGAGAATAGAGAGGACAACAAAACTGCTATACCAATAATTAAACTTCCGTAGGCAATAATTTTATTTCGCCCCACATTAAGCTTTGAATCATTCTGCTTTTTAAGGGCTTGGGTAATTTGCAACTTTAGCTGCCTTCGAACAACAAAGTATACCGAGGTCAGCGATATTAGCATCCCCATTAGTCCACCCATTATTAATGTTGAAGGGCTTATGTAAATCTCTAAAGCGTGCGTACGAACAGCATCGTTCCACAGTGTATTAAGTGCATTAAGCACAAGTGCGTTGTAAAGTATTCCGAAAAAAACACCACTAATACTTCCTACGGCAATGCTTACCAGTGATTCTTTAATAAAAAGGTTTTTAATTTTTTTATGCGTAAACCCCAAGGCATTTAAAACACCAATTTCAGTTTTGCGTGAAATGATATTTAAGGTATAAATTAATATCAATAGCAACACTGCTGCTGCTATTACAAAAAAGCTTAGACTAATAAACAGTTCGCTAAAACTTATAGAATTTTGAGCTGCCAAAGAGCCCTCTTTTCGCACTTCAATAAACTGAAGCCCTATGCCAGATGGATTGATACAAGCAAAAACGCTATCAATAGAAACAGTTTCACTAATTTTCATGCTTGTGTAACTGCCATACGGATTTCCCCACATACTTTGAGCACTTTCTAAGCTGATTATAGCCTTGGGTGTTCCTTTAAAATCATCCCAAAAATCTTCGTCTTTATCACGAATTTTTTCCAAATCAATAGGAACGCCTGTATCCCAATCGCTGCAACTTTCAGCCTCAGAAAGTCCAGGAAAATCAGGGGTTAATGATGCATTAAATAATTCCCCTTGATTTTTCTGAATGCTTTTAACCACAAAGAGCTTTTGCTTAACACCAAGTTCTCTATAAGGCCCTATAACATAATATTCTAAGACAAGCGAATCACCTAAACCTAAACCTAAATCTGTGGCACACCAATCGTTTAAAATAATTTCATTGTTTGCAATATTCGAAGTAAGTACATTCGAGGAGAGGCCACTCACAAAAGAATAAGGAGTCACCTTTGATCCAGATTTAATGGCGTTTACCAAATAGCTTAAACTGCCATTAGCTGTGAATTTTGTTTTAATATTTTGGGCAATGGAATGATCTATAAAAACTCGTTCAGATGTTAGTTCAATATTTTGGTCCCTTTCATCATATTTTGCTATTAATCCGGCATCAGCCAAATGCCAAACTCTTGCTAATGCATTATTTAAATCATTTTTACTTAAGGTATTTTGAGTGTCTTCAACTAACAATAAATTGGATTTATTCTTTAGTTCCATTTTACGAGCTAGCTGTTCCTTTGATATAAAAATATTGTAGGGTGCTTTTTGGTCAGACTTTAAGCTAAATCTGGCTAATTCACTATCGGTGAGTATTTTACTAACAACTACTCTAAATGAAACCGAGGCTTGCTTATCTTGGGCAAAGGGAGCATTTACCGGAATGACATCTACATTTTTTATGCGCAACAAAATTTCATCACCTATTTCTAATTTTAATCTTTGAGCTGTATTTTCACTTACATAAGCTTCGTCAATATCAATACTTGGAATTGCCGCCGAAGCAAAGAGCCCAAAAGTGCTATCAACACCTAAAATTTCAGCTGAATTGAGTCTTAAATCCTTTTCAGAATTTATAGCCA
>JAQICC010000276.1 GCA_027858735.1 Salinivirgaceae bacterium | reverse complement strand
CTACTCAAAATGTGAAAACCAACAATTCCTAGGTCAGCCTGTCCCGTACCGGAGGTCGGGAGGGTTATACCTAAGTAAAGCGCCTCTTCACTTTGTTCGAATCGCTCAACTTAGGTTTTACAACCTTGCAAAAAAACCGACAACAGAAAAATAATTAAGATTTTCCTTTTCATGTTTTATTGCTTTTAAGATTTATAAAATAAACTTCTTAGCATCTATTTTCTATTTATCATGCCAATTTCTTTTTCCAATTTAAATCATCAATACTTTTTTTAGTTGCGTTTTTACCTATTTCAATTAGTTCTGAAGCTTTATAAAAATCAAATACACCACAGGTTTGTCTTGAAATTTCAATAAGCACATCGGGTGGATTCATCTCTAGCGTTAGCTTAGTAATTTGTGATAGCATTAAAATGGATGTTTCGTAAATAAGATCAAAATATCCCATTTTTTCCTTTTTATGCACAGGAATAGGGTTGGTTAGTTTTTTTTGAAAACCACGTAATTTTCCACTTGTTAGCTTTTCAATGTACCCCCAATCTAAATTCTCAACTTTAGGTTTAGTATAAGGAATTAATGAATTTACGTCAACAGCAATCATTATATCACCTACAGTGCGATAAATTCGATTAGTGGGCACAGGATTAAGAACGCCTCCATCAACAAAAAGCGCATCGTTAATTTGCAAAGGTGTAATAACCAGAGGTATAGAAATTGAAGCCCGTATCGCTTTATACAAACTACCTTTGTCCATAACTACTTCCTTTTTATGCATAAGGTCAGTAGCTACTGCAGCATATTTAATTGGCAATTCCTCTATTTTCTTATCAGGAATAAATTCCTGAATCTTTTTTAGAACTTTGTCAGCCTTAATAATACCATTTGTACTCAATGTAAAATCAACCAAATTGAATACTCCAATTTTACTTAACGAACATAACCATGATTCATACTCATCTAATTTTCCAGACGCATAAATACCCCCTACCAAAGCTCCCATTGAAGTACCAGATATGGAAGTAATTTCATATCCGCTTTTTACAAGTTCACGAATTACACCAATGTGAGCGGCTCCTCGGGCACCACCACTACCTAATACCAGTGCTACTTTTTTACTCATTTGATTGATATTTCAGACATAAAAAAAAGATAATTCATCATTAGAAAAATTCTAGGAATATTTACTGCTAACATTTTCCTTTTCATGTTAATTGATTTTAAGCTTTGTATAAACTACCTCCTGCATATAATTATTTTTATAGACCGGAGGTGAAAAATACTATGAAATGGCAATTTGTTTTACAGGCCTTGGTTTAGCCTCTTCTTTTTTAGGTAAAGAAACAATCAAAATACCGTTCTCGTACTTTGCTTTAATTTTGCCGCTGTTAACTTTTGATGGCAATGCAAATGAGCGATTAAATGACTGGTAACTAAATTCTTTTTTAGTAAACTGATGCCCATTATTTTCCTCGTTTTCAATGCGTTTTTCTGACGAAATAGTCAAAATATCATTATTAAGCTCTACCTTAAAGTCGTCTTTTTTAAGACCTGGAGCTGCCAATTCTACACTATATCCATCTTTATATTCCTTTACATTTACTAATGGAATTGTGGTGCTAGTGTTTGAGAGTTTTTTGTCTGACCAATCGAACATATTATTGTCAAAAAAGTGGTCAAACAAATCAGAATACGAGTTTGAAAATTTTACTAATGACCTAACTGTGCCCTCCATATTTAATTAAATAATACAACTGACATTCACTAAGACAATTTTTCAAAAAATATACCGAATATGATACTTCTACGAATTTAATAAAAAAAAATGTAAACGCGTGTATATACGGGGTATAAAATAGGTTCTACTCAGGCATTACTTAGCATATTGGGAGTCTAATAAACGAGTGCCATTTATCTGGTTATTTGAAAATATATCATATAATTTACCCGCAAAAAATGGTAACAGAGCACTGAATAAAAAACATGTCAAAATGACTTTTAATGCTGCGTGTTAATGTGTGTCAAATATTCGTAATTTCGAAATAAATATGTCAATTTTTCATCATTCCTAATCGTTGAATATACTTGAAACTAGTGTTAAGTCAAGAATCAAGTTTCGGGTTTTTATGGATTATTTAATTCCCTCTCTGCCCTGCGGGCATCTCTCCCAGGAGAGAATTACAAAGCGGAAGCGGGCGAGTCTTCC
>JAQICC010000232.1 GCA_027858735.1 Salinivirgaceae bacterium | reverse complement strand
AGTTTGTCTATAAAGTCCAACTTCTTCGTTGTCGCTCAAAATCCAAATCCTCGAATACACTAGTATACTGTGGTTTGAATTTTTCACACGCCTCGAATTTGAACTTTTTAGCTCAAACTCTCGACTTTATGGACAGACACTAATTATAGTTAATTATTATTGTTGATAAAGAAAGCCTTCTCAATTTTGAGAAGGCTTTTCTTATTATAGAATTTTGTTTAATTCTTACATCATTCCTGGCATACCACCACCCATTGGAGGCATAGCTGGAGCATCTTCTTCTTTTTCGTCAACCATAACACATTCTGTAGTTAAGAACATACCCGCAATTGAAGCGGCATTTTCTAGAGCTACACGGCTAACTTTTGTAGGATCAATTACTCCTGCTTTGTATAGGTTTTGGTATTCACCAACACGAGCGTTGAATCCAAAATCGCCAGAACCTTCTTTTACTTTCTGAACAACTACAGAGCCTTCGCTACCAGTGTTTTCAACAATCTGACGTAAGGGTTCTTCAATAGCACGTTTTACAATAGCAATACCGTAAGTTTGATCTATGTTTTCGCCTTCAAGGTTTTCAAGAGCTGCAATAGCACGAACGTAAGCTACACCGCCACCAGGTACAATACCTTCTTCAACAGCAGCACGAGTTGCACTAAGGGCATCATCAACACGGTCTTTTTTCTCCTTCATTTCAACCTCTGAAGCTGCACCAACATAAATTACAGCAACACCACCAGCTAATTTAGCTAAGCGCTCTTGTAATTTCTCACGGTCATAATCAGAAGTAGTATTCTCGATATGAGTTTTTATTTGAGCAACTCTTTTTTGAATTGCTTCTTTGTCGCCACCACCATTTACAATTGTAGTGTTCTCTTTATCGATGGTTATTTTCTCGCAAGATCCTAATTCCTCAAGAGTAGTATTTTCAAGTTTCATACCTTTTTCTTCGGTAATAACTACACCACCTGTTAGAGTTGCAATATCTTCAAGCATCTCTTTTCTTCTGTCGCCAAAACCTGGAGCTTTAACAGCAGCAACTTTTAGTGAACCACGTATACGGTTTACAACTAAAGTTGCAAGAGCTTCGCCATCAATATCTTCAGCAATAATCATCAAAGGTCTTCCCGATTGAGCAGCTGGCTCAAGTAATGGAAGTAAATCTTTCATTGCTGAAATCTTTTTGTCGTAAAGCAAAATATATGGATTCTCTAATTCAGCCTCCATTTTTTCTGTATCGGTAACAAAATATGGAGAAATATATCCACGATCGAACTGCATACCTTCTACAGTTTTCAATTCGTCATCAGTACCCTTAGCTTCTTCAACAGTAATTACACCTTCACGTCCGGCAGCATCCATTGCATCAGCAATTAATTTACCAATTGCCGAATCATCATTTGCAGAAATAGTTGCAACTTGTTCAATTTTCTCGTTATGCTCTCCAATTGTCTGACTTTGTTCTTTAAGGCTTGCAACAACTGTTTTTACAGCTAAATCAATCCCTCTTTTAATGTCCATTGGGTTTGCACCTGCTGTAACATATTTTAAACCAACATTTATAATTGATTGAGCTAAAACAGTTGCAGTTGTAGTACCGTCACCAGCATCGTCGTTGGTTTTAGACGCAACTTCTTTGGCCATTTGTGCTCCAACATTTGCATAAGAATCTGATAATTCGATTTCTTTTGCAACAGTTACACCATCTTTTGTAATTTGAGGAGCACCATATTTTTTATCAATAACAACATTTCTACCTTTAGGTCCTAAAGTTACCTTTACAGCATTTGCTAACTCGTCAACACCTTTTTTAATAAGGTCGCGAGCTTCCATGTTAAATTTAATTTCTTTTGCCATTTTCTTTATCGTTTATTTTATTACAAATCAATTAAAATATGTAAAGAATGTCATTTTGCGACATTAGTAAGTAAGATACGTTGTCAATTACCAATTCAGTTCCTCCATACTTACCATACATAACTTTATCGCCAACTTTTATTTCCACATTTTGGTCTTTAGCAGCACTTCCAATCAAAACTACTTCACCGTTAAGTGGTGCATCTTGAGCAGAATCAGGAATATAGATACCTCCTGCAGTTTTTTCTTCAGCTTCTGAAGGACGCACTAAAACCTTCCCTGCGATAACTTTACCATTTAAATTTGTCATTTTTTATAATATTTAATGTTAACATTTTTTAATTTTTCAACAAGCCCAAATAGTCATAATCTATGCCAAACTTGAATTAGATAGTTTTAATGGAATTTTGGCATCTTTATTAAAGTATATTTTTTGTTTAAAAGGCGGTAAAATTCACAATAATAGCTTGTTAAGCTAGTAAATGGGAAAAAATTATTGAGAAAAGAAAATGGCAGCTTGTATGACAAGCTGACATTAATAATTTTTATTTAGTGTTATTATTCTTCCTCTTCTTCTGGCGCTGATAGTGGAAAGTTTCCTGGTACAGCAGTAGGATCAGTAACATTGTCAATTTGCTCTTGCATTAATGACTCGTTAGTTTCACCTTGTTCTCTAGGAATAAATCCTGCAGCCAACACACATAAAAACAATAAAACTCCGGCTAGTGTCCAGGTGGCTTTTTCTAAAAAGTCGGTCGTTTTTCTTACACCCATTACTTGGTTCGATCCTGAAAAGTTAGCAGCCAAACCTCCGCCTTTTGAATTTTGTACTAAAACAATCAAAATTAATAGAAGGCACACAATGAAAATTAATACTGAAATTACTATAAACATTTCTTTACTTTATTGATTATTAATTAATTCTTTTATTTGCTGAATTTGACCTGCAAAGTAAATATTTTTTCTCGGATATTTCAAACTTAATTTTTCGTAAGCCAAAATTGCTTTTTCATATTTTCCTTGATTTATATAAATCTTTGCAAGCGTGTCGGTTATCATGTCTGAATCTGCATTCTTGTCATCAGGTGGTGATAAATCGTATTCCTCTTTTTTTGAATGGACAGGCGCAATTTTGGGTTGTTCAAAAATAAAGCTATCAATTAACTTTTTTCGATGTTCACTTTTCTCTTCAATCGCATCAACCTTTGCATCGTCATCAGGTTTCCGTTTCTTAAAGGTTTTTACAAAGCTCTCTAAATCAACCTTGTCGTCAACATTAAAAAAGGTAGAAGACTGAGCAGCACCCGACATTATTAGTTGAGATAATTCGTCATTTTGAAGTTCTGCTTTGGTCTTTTCACGTTTGCTGGCAAATTCAGTTACCTCAGATAATGCCGAAAAATCTAGTGCAGAGTCTTCTATACTGGTTTCAGTATTTTGTTTTTTTCTATCAGAATAGTCATCAACCGGTAATAATACTCTTTCATCAAGTAAATAAAATAGCTGACTTCGGTCGGTAATCCATACAGCGGTCTTTTTTAATTCTCTGTTGTAACTTATGCTACCTTGGTTACATAAGTTTTTTATATGTAAAAGCCTTGCTGATTGAAAATAAGGGTATGCCTCTAAAATATTTTCAATCTCAGTCAACGATCGCTCATCCAACAATTCAGGATGATGCATATATTGATAAAACAAAGTTTTATTCATAATTGCATTACCAATTTACAACGGCCTTATTAAATATATCTTCTACAAGTTTTACTGTAATTTGATCAACTAAGTCGTTTTCAACATCCTGAAAATTCTGATCACTATTGTATTCTGAGTATTGAGAAAATGTTGTTTCAAAGCTCGATTCAGGTTCAATGGTGTTAATAAACTTAACTTTTATACCTATAGTTAGTCTATTTTGAGCAGCGTCATCACTTCCGGCCTGTATATTCATTGGTCTTGTATTGTATTGTGTAATAGTCCCTTCAAATTGCAAATCACCACTATACTGTACAATCTGTAAGCTGGTTTGGTTCATGAATTTATCGCGTAAGGCTTCTCTTAAAGTATTGCTAAGTAATGGATTAACGAGAGGAGCCATATTTGGAAAATCTGATACGGAGACTGTTTTTGCTTCAATAGGAATGCTTGCTCCGGTAAACGAGTAATTTACTTTACATCCAGATGTAGCAAAAATTAGTATTACGCATATATATATACTGTATTTTTTCATTGAGTGTTTAATAAAACTATAAATCAATATTGTATTCTTTTATTTTTCTATACAATGTTCGTTCCGAAATTCCCAAATCTTCAGCTGCATGCCTTCTTTTTCCTCCATGTTTCTCAAGAGCCTTTTTTATGAGCTCAATTTCTTTGTCAACTAACGATAACGACTCTTCTACAAATTCTTCGGTATCTTGAATTTGAGCAGAAGCATCTTGCTCACGCGGTATTATTAATGATTTTTCATCAGAATCAGGTTCTGCCACAGATGTATCAGTCTTGTTGTATAGGCTTTTCATTATTCGGGCATTATCTTCACTTATGTCATCCTTGTCAACTCCTTGATCCATTAGGTCGTGTACCAATTGTTTCAAGTCGCCCATATCTTTTTTCATATCGAAAAGCACCTTATATAATATTTCTCGCTCAGAACGAAAGGTTTGCTCTTCTTCTTTTTTGTATAGTGCAGGTAATTTTGAACCTTCAAAAATGGGTAAATATTTCTTTAGGGTTATGGCATCAATATTTCTTTTTTCTTCAAGTATTGAAATTTGTTCTGTTATGTTTTTCAGTTGGCGAATATTACCTGGCCAGCGATAATTGGTTAATAAGTCAACAGCTTCTTGTGAAAGCGAAAGAGAAGGCATTCTAAATTTTTCTGCCGAGTCCTTTGCGAATTTTCTAAATAGTAAATGTATGTCTTCAGTTCGTTCGCGTAATGCAGGCATTATTATGGGTACAGTATTTAGCCTGTAGAATAAATCCTCACGAAATTTTCCTTCTTCAATTGCTTTTACTACATTAACATTTGTGGCTGCTACTACTCTAACATTTGTTTTAGTAACCTTCGATGAACCTACTTTAATAAATTCACCCGATTCTAAAACGCGTAAGAGTCTAACTTGAGTAGAAAGGGGTAATTCAGCTACCTCATCTAAAAAAATAGTTCCATTATTGACAACCTCAAAATACCCTTTTCGTGATTCGTGAGCCCCCGTAAAGGCTCCTTTTTCGTGACCAAATAATTCCGAATCTATAGTACCCTCAGGTATGGCACCACAATTTAGGGCTATGTACTGTCCGTGTTTTCGCGAGCTAAATTGATGTATTATTTTGGGAAAAGTTTCTTTGCCAGTACCACTTTCTCCTGATATTAAAACGGTTAAATCAGTAGGGGCTACTTGCATTGCAATGTCAATGGCTCGGTTTAAACCGTATGAGTTTCCAATAATTCCGAATCGTTGTTTTATTTGTTGAACTTCCATTTTCTATTAGGATTTTTTGTCAGTCCCATTAACTGTTTTGCTACAGCAAGTTGCACCAGTCAATAAAGGAAAGTCATTTAATTCATGACAAAATTACATATTTATTGTTTATTTACTAAGCAACACCTGTAAAATGTAACAACTAATCGGTGAAATGATTTTTATTAATGGTGAGAAGTTGTTAAAGGGTTGTTTTTTTTAGGATTTAAAAGAGCTTCAGAATTTTTTGTAAAAAAAAATGCCGCCAACTGGCGGCATTCATATTATTGTACAAAGATTTTATACTAAAGAATTTCTAAGGTCAGTAATTTTATCTTTAAGTTGTTCGGCTGTTTTATAGTCATTGTTGTTCTTTTCCATTTTTTTTAAAAGAGAAAGAATATCACCTAATGATGAATAAATATCCTTGAAATTTTCATTATCTTTTTCTTTTTCCATTATACTGATTAAATCAACCAGCGATTTTTTGTGTTTTAATATTACTTCATAAAGAGGCTCTTTATTTTCAGCAAATTTTACGGCTGCACCAACCAAGTACATTCCCTCAATCCAGCTTCCTGTTAGAGCGTATAAGGCAATTTCGGTTTTTCCACTCTCATTTAAAAATACATGAGTATCATGTTGAGCTTTTTTGATAATAATAATTAACGAGTCTCTATTATCAAGATTACCTTGAACGCTTTCAAAAAATTTACTGTCTAACACAGTAATTTCTAAATCTTCAACAAGTTGCACAAAATTGTCGAGGTACATGGCTGTTTCATCTCTTTTTTGGTAGGTAGTGGTATAAGTTAAATCTGTGGCGTAAATTCCAAGATTTATTGCTTTTTGTTTATACGTAATATAATTCTCTACATTCTGAGGAGGATTTGTAATATCAAAAATATATCCAGCACCTGAGTTATTTAATAATTGAATAATTTCGTAAGATGATGGCATGGGTACGTTACCTGCAACTATTTCCAAATTGTCAATGTCAATATCATCAACCGCATCTGCTGATTTTTTTGATGATTTATTGTTTGAGCAAGACAATATGAGTATTGATGCAAACACAATTCCCAACAATAATTTAACTTGTTTCATAGCTGAGTATTTTTAGTTCCTTGTAAATGTAAAAAATTTGTTTGAATTATCTTATTATTTAATAATAAAATATTAAAGTCATAAATGTACTTGTAGAACCAATTTGAGTAATTATTGTTTAGTACGTTATTTGTTTTTTTCTAATAGAAGCTTTCAAAAATCGTTGAACTCTTGTGTCTTGGGGCTTTGAAGAGGCAGTAACAAAAAGTGAATATAATAATTGTGGTTTTGAATTTAAATTGTATTTTTGCATCCCACATTTGGCGAAATTTATTTTCGTCGTATTTATGTATTAATTAAAAAGTTAGGAGTAGAGTGGACACTTTAAGTTTTAAAACAAAATCGGCAAACAAGGCAACCGTTGATAAAAAATGGGTTGTGATTGACGCGAACGAAGCAATTTTGGGTCGCCTTGCCACAGGTGTTGCCTTCCTTTTAAGAGGAAAGCATAAAACCGATTTCACTCCTCATGTTGATTGCGGTGATAACGTAATTGTTATTAATGCTGAAAAAATTCAGCTAACCGGAAACAAATGGAGTGACAAAGAGTACATTAGCCATACAGGTTATCCTGGAGGACAGCGTACTATTACTGCTGAAAAGCTAATGGTGAAAAATCCAATAGCAATGGTTGAGAAAGCTGTTAAGGGAATGTTACCTAAAAATATTTTAGGACGTGATCTTTTCAGGAATTTATTTGTTTACGCAGGAGATGCGCATCCACATGAAGCGCAAAAACCTGAAACAATCAGTTTAAATTCTATTAAATAGAAGAAATGGAAGTGATTAACAAAATTGGACGAAGGAAGTCGGCTATCGCACGTATTTACCTGAGCGACGGTTCAGGAAAGGTTACGGTTAACAACAAAGATTACAAAGAGTATTTTCCAGTAGGAACTCTTCAGTATATTGTTATGCAACCATTTAATCTTCTTGAAGTTGCTGATAAGTATGACGTAAAAGTGAACCTAGATGGCGGAGGTGTAAAGGGTCAAGCAGAGGCATTGCGCTTAGGTATTACTAGGGCTTTAATCGAGATTGATGAAGAGTGCCGCGGTAAACTAAAAGCAGCTGGATTTGTAACTAGAGATCCTCGCGAAGTTGAGAGAAAGAAACCAGGACAGAAAAAAGCACGTAAGAAATTCCAGTTCAGTAAGCGTTAATAGCACTGCAGAATTTCGTTTAGTATCTAAATTGTTAAGATTTTTTTATTTGCATAAGAGGTTTCATGATATTCATCTGAAAATCGACCATTATGACAAGAACTACTTAACAATTGCTTTATTCTAAGAATGTAAACGAGTTAAAACAAAAAAAATGTCAAGAGTAAATTTTCAGGATTTATTAGATGCAGGTGCGCATTTCGGTCACCTTAAGAGAAAATGGAATCCACATATGGCCCCATATATATTTATGGAGCGCAATGGTATTCACATTATTGATCTTCAAAAAACCGTAGTGAAAATTGATGAGGCCGCTTTAGCATTGAAGCAAATTGCTAAATCAGGTAGAAAAATTTTATTTGTTGCAACCAAAAAACAAGCTAAAGATATTGTAGCTGAAATGGTAGCTAACATTAATATGCCTTATGTAACTGAACGTTGGTCTGGTGGTATGTTAACTAACTTTCCTACTATTCGTAAGTCAGTTAAGAAAATGACATCTATCGATAAAATGGAAGGCGACGGAACTTTAAATCACCTTTCAAAAAGAGAGAGATTGCAGATTTCACGTCAGAGAGCAAAACTTGAAAAAAACTTCGGTAGTATTGCCGATCTTACCCGTTTACCTGCAGCTTTGTTCATTGTTGATATACAGAAAGAAAAAATTGCTGTTGCTGAAGCGAGAAGATTACAGATTCCTGTTTTTGCAATGGTTGATACAAACTCAGATCCTAGTTTGGTTGATTATACTATTCCATGTAATGATGATGCCGCTAAATCAATCGCACTTGTTGTTGAGATTTTAACAAAAGCCATTCAAGAAGGTCTTTCTGAGCGTAAGATTGAGAAGGATAAAGATGGAGGTGCTAAAGATAAAGGCGCAGATCCAAAAAAAGAGACAAAAACAATAGCAAAAAAATCAGCTGCTAAAAAAGTAGCCGCTCCTGCAGAAGCAGTTGAAGCTACAAAAGCTGAAGAAACAAAAACAGAAGAATAAACTAAAAAAATATACTGATATGTCAATTAAAGCAGCTGACGTAGCAAAATTAAGAAAATCCACCGGAGCAGGTATGATGGACTGTAAAAAGGCTCTTACCGAAGCTGAAGGCGATTTTGATAGAGCAATACAAATTATTCGTGAAAAAGGTCAAGCGATTGCTAATAAAAGAGCTGATCGTGAAGCCACTGAGGGAGCTGTTATTGCTAAAGTATCTGCTGACGGAAAACAAGGAGCAATTATTGCTTTGAATTGTGAAACCGACTTTGTAGCAAAAAACGAAGATTTTGTGGCTATTGCTAACAAACTTTGTGACATTGCTTTAGCAAATTTGCCAGAAAACAGAGAAGCATTTTTAGCACTAGACTTTGATGGAACAACAGTTGAAGAAGCTGTTATTGCTCAAAGTGGTATTACTGGTGAAAAAATGGAAGTAGCATTTTATGATAAAGTAGAAGCTGAAGGTGTTGCTGCTTATATTCACATGGGTAATAAATTGGCTACATTAATTGGTTTTAACCAAAGTGGTATTGATACTCAGGTTGGTAGAGACGTAGCTATGCAAGCAGCAGCTATGGCTCCTGTAGCTATCGATAAGGAGGATGTTTCTGCAAGTATTGTGGAGGAAGAATTAAACATTGGTAAAGAAAAGGCTCGACAAGAAGGAAAACCAGAAGAAATGCTTGATAAAATTGCTCAAGGAAGATTGGGTAAATTTTTTAAAGAAAATACTTTATTAAATCAAATGTCTGTTAAAGATAATAAAATTACTGTTGCACAAGTGTTGAAGAATGCTAGCGCAGGTTTAACTGTAACAGCTATGAAACGTTATGCTTTAAAATAATAAGCGTTTAAGATAATTTAAAAGAGTCCTTTGGGGCTCTTTTTTTTGCTCTGAACTATTATGTTAGAGCGGCATTTTTACATCTTTTTCGTATCTTGCGAACCGCATTCCAAAACTGAATAAAAATGATAAAATATAAACGTGTTTTGCTAAAACTTAGCGGAGAATCGCTTCAAGGTGAGAGTGGGTATGGCATTGATTCTGTGCGCCTAGATGAATATGCTACTCAAATTAAAACAATTGTTGATAAAGGGGTGCAGGTTGGTATTGTTATTGGTGGAGGAAATATTTTTCGTGGATTGAGTGGTGCTAGTAAAGGATTTGATCGTTATCAAGGTGACCAAATGGGAATGCTTGCTACGGTAATAAATAGCTTGGCTCTTAAGTCGGCTTTAGATAGTTTGGGTACAAAGGCAAGGGTTCTTACTGCTATTAGAATGGAGCCTGTAGGTGAGTTTTATTCGCAGCCAAAAGCTATTGAAATGTTGGAAAAGGGCGAAGTTGTAATACTATCTGCCGGAACTGGTAATCCTTATTTTACTACTGATACAGGTTCATCGTTGCGTGGTATTGAGATAAAAGCCGACGTTATGCTTAAAGGAACTAGAGTTGATGGGGTGTATACCGCTGATCCTGAAAAGGATATGTCAGCCAAAAAGTTTGATAAGATTACTTTTGATGAGATTTATAAAAGAGGGTTAAAGGTTATGGATTTAACGGCAACTACAATGTGTAAAGAGAATAATCTACCCATTATTGTATTTGATATGGATACTCCCGGAAATCTTGAAAAAGTAATTTTAGGCGAAAAAATTGGAACTTTTGTAAGTAATTAAATATATTAGCTGTTTAAATCAATATAAACTCACAATGACAGAAGAAATTAAGATGGTGATGGAGATGACCAAAGATTCAATGGATAAATCTCTTTTACATTTAGATGATAGATTGGCTCATATTCGTGCCGGAAAAGCCGATGCAAGAACTCTTGATGGGATTATGGTAGACTATTATGGATCAACAACAGCGCTTTCGCAAGTGTCAAATATAAATACTCCTGACGCTCGCACAATTAAAGTTCAGCCTTGGGAGAAAAACATGATTGACCCCATTGAGAAAGCTATTATGTATGCTAATTTGGGATTAAACCCCATGAATAATGGTGAATCTATTCTTATTAATGTTCCACCATTAACCGAAGAACGTCGTAAGGACTTGGTGAAGCAGGCAAAGGCTGAAGGAGAGCATTCGAAAGTGAGTATTAGAAATGCTAGAAAGGATGCCATTGATCAGTTTAAACAAATGAAAAAGGATGGCTTATCGGAAGATATGGAAAAAGATGCTGAAGCTGAAGTTCAAAGCTTAACCGTTAATTTCTCAAGTCAGATTGATGAAATGATAAAGAAAAAGGAAGTAGATATTATGACCTTATAATAAATTCCGGCTATTGCCGGAATTTTTGTTTATGGTTTCCTCCATAATCCTTCACTGCAATTCTTACAAATGTCAATAGAATTATGGTTGTTCCAAACTTTAATGCGAAAATCTTTTGCTAATATTCCTTTCCAAGCATATTTAATGTCCACTTTGCTTAATTCAGCGTAGGAGTGATTTGCGTCTTTATCAAAGCAACAAGGAAGTAATTCATTGTTTGCAGAAATGACTGATCCGAACCATACTCTTTTGCATTTGAATTTTCTGTTTCTTTTTAAACTAAAATTACCATCACTATTTTTTATATATCTGCTATACTTCGCTTTTTTTGGAACAAGAGAAGCCTTTTCCTTTGTATCTGAAATTTGGGCCGATTTTAATTGTAATTTATCTGCATTTAGCGTTTGGGCTAATGCCTTAATTTCAGTAATTTGATGTTCATTGTAGGCTAATACAACAAATTGCATTATTATATAGGGTGTTTTGCTTTTTAGTCTTTTTCTTTCTGCTATAAGGTTTTTAATACCATTCTTAGCCAGTGTTAAGTCTCCTCCAACTCTATATTTCTCATATACCTGTTGAGTTGCCCCATCAATTGAAACAATTATTCTATGAAGACCCGATTGAACTATTTTAGTGCTGTTTTCGAGCGATAGAAACTGACCATTTGTGGAAATTGAAGTATAAATTTTTTTTGTGGTAGATTTTTTAATGTAGTTATAAATTTTTGGGTGCATTAAGGGTTCGCCTTGAAAAAACAATTGAAGGTAAGTTAGGCATTCGGATACTTGACGTATTGTGTGATCAAAATTGTTTTCAGAAATAAATAGCCTTGGCCGTAACATTTTATTATTGCCTGAAGGACACTCCGGGCATTTCAAGTTGCATAAATTAGTTGGTTCAATCGATAGTGATTCAAGGGTACCCCAATGAATATAATTGTTTGAAATTTTGGAAATTAAATAACTAGTTCGTAGCAATAACCCATTGATTATTTTCTTAGCAGTTAGTGTTTTTAAAAACTGAATACCATCAACGATTACTGCCAGTGTCATTTCAATTGCTGAATAGTTTATTAATTGGATTCTAATATTTGAAACAGTTCATCTAATTTAGGAGTTAGAATAATCTCCGTTCTACGGTTTTTTGCTCTTGCTTCGGGTGTTTTTGAAGAATCAATTGGCATAAAGGGGCCACGGCCTGCAGCTGTTACTCGTATAGGGTTCATTGTTGAATTTTGCAGAAGAATTTTAACAATCGATGTAGCACGTTTAGCACTTAAATCCCAATTGTCTTTAACGTCTCCAGAACCACGCATTGGCACATCGTCGGTGTGTCCTTCTATTAAAATGTTTATATTTTTATTCTGCTCTAATACTCCTGCAATTTGCATAATTGCTTGCTGGCCCTTAGGGTCTACATCCCATCTTCCCGATTGGAATAATAGTTTCTCGTCCATGGTAACATATACCTTACCATTTCGTTGGTGAATTGTAAGACCTTTGTTTTCAAATCCTAATAGGGCGTCGGTTATTTTCGATTTTATAGCTAAAACTGCGGAATCTTTACTGTGTAGAATTCCTTCAAGTTCAAATAGTCTTTTGCTTTGGTCTTCAATTTCCAGTCGTTTCTGATTTAAAGTCGAATCCAATGCAATTAAAATGACATCTCTTTCATTTAACTCTTTTTGTTGTTCTATTAAAGATGTCTCAAGCAAACGTAATTCATCTTCCTGCATCTGTAAATCTTCTTTAGTAACCTGAAGTTCAGCTAAAAGCAATCTGGTTTCTTTATCGCGACCTTTTTGAACATTTTCATTAGTTGAAGTTAAATCATCATACATGGTTTTAAAAACCTTGTATTGTTTTTTATAAAAGTGAGCAGAATCCTTTAGGCTACTTTTATTGATTGCTAAATTTTCCATTCGCCTTTTTAGTTCCTCTAGTTCGGCTTCCATTTCTGTGTTTCGAACTGTTAAACTTTCGTTTCTATCCTGTAACGAATCTCGCTCATGGACAGTAAATTCGTTTTTGCCTTTTAATTCTTGAAATTGTCGGGTAGGAACACAGTTGGTAAATAAACCAAGCAATATGGCAGCTGCGAAGACTAAAACTATTTTTTGCATATGAATAAAATTTTATGGAAGTAAATATACAATTAATTCAAAAAAAGTTTGATGAATTAACTAATTTCAACAAATTTGACTATTTATTTCTAAAACTTACTATTTTTAACGGTTAATAATAAATCAAGGCAATAATATTAATGAGTACGGAAAACTATTTCAATCAGGTACAGGACACAATTAAGGCATCAGTTCCTAATGCAATAATAAAACCGCTTGATAATTCAGAGCTTAAAATTAAGCGTAATACAATTGAAATAGGGGCATTTAACTCATTAATGGAAGAGGTAGTTCGTGAAGTTCCAAAAAAAAAGGTCATCCCGATTGTTAAAACGGTTCCTGTTATTCCAATATCCGATAGCCTTCATCACCCTTCCTTCGACATTTTAAATTTAAATATTAAATTTCCTGAGGAACAAGATTTTTTTGATCAATTTTCGTTTACCCCTTTTGATCCGAAAATAAATAGCAATGAGTTTACTGTTAAATCTGCTAAGCAGCGCATAGTTCATGAACCAGAAAATGTGTTTAATGTTAAAGAATCAATAAAAAAAGATAATTTCATAACCTCAAATACGAATTCGGCTATAGGTTTTATTGGAACTGACTGGATGCTTGGCATAATTATATTCTCACTTGTTCTTTTTGGATGGCTCAGAGTAGGTTATAATCGATTTTTTCATGCTGTTGTGCAGGCATCTTATAACTATTTTGCTGCAAGACGAATGTTTGAAGAGGCCAATGTTACTAGAAGCAGGGTTTTTTATTTTATGAATCTTTTGTTTTTTGTAAATATTTCATTGTTCTTGGCTCAATACTTTGAATTTCATCATATTTCCATTTTTACGTTGGATGGTATTTTATTGTTCTTAATATGTATGGGGGCAATTATGGTACTTTATTCCGTAAAATCGTTTGTTTTATATACACTCGATTTCCTTTTTTTAACGCGAGGCGGCTTTTCGTCATACGTTTTTATCGTTTTTTTATATAATAAAATGGTTGGTTTTGCATTATTACCTATTGTTGCCGTATTGCCCTATGTCCCATTAAATGTTACCCCATGGCTGTTTTTAACTGGAGGTACTATTGTAATTGTGCTGTATTTTTTTAGAGTTTTTAAAGGGATGCAATTATGTTTTAAGAATAGACTTTCAATATTCTATTTGTTTTTGTACCTTTGTGCACTTGAAATTTTGCCTGTTCTACTACTGATTAAGATAGTATGTTTTTACTTATGAGATAGTTGCAAGGCAAATTGATGTGTAATAAAAACTTGTGAAATTTGAAAATTAGAAAAATTCTAGTATCTCAACCTGAACCAGCGACTGAAAAATCGCCATATTTTGACTTGGCCGAAAAGCATAATTTAAAAATTGACTTTCGATCATTTATTCAGATTGAACCCGTTGAAGCGAAAGTTTTTAGGAAGGAAAGAATTAATATTCTTGATTTTTCCGCGGTAATTTTTACCAGTAGAACTGCAGTGGATCATTTTTTTCGTATATGTGAAGAAATGAGAATTAGTGTACCAGACTCAATGAAATACTTTTGTGTTTCGGAAGCTACTGCATTTTATCTACAGAAGTACATTGTGTATAGGAAGAGAAAAATATTTTTTGGCAAAAGCAGATTCGATGACCTGATTGAAGTAATGGAAAAACACAAAGGAGAAAAGTTTTTGCTACCACTTTCTGATATGCATAAGCCTGATATACCAAAAAAACTTGAAAAATTGAAAGTAGAATTTCAGGTTGCAATTCTATATAGAACTGTAGCTAGTGATTTATCGGATTTATTGAGTGTTGATTATGATATTTTAGTATTCTTTAGCCCCTCAGGAATCAAATCACTTTTTGAAAATTTTCCTGAGTTTATACAGAATAACACGAAAATTGCTGCTTTTGGACCCACTACTGCAAAAGCAGTAAAAGATGCAAAATTGAGGCTAGATATTCAAGCTCCACTACCTGAAGCTCCCTCAATGACCATGGCACTTGATCAGTATATTAAACTATCGAACAAAAGTTGTAAAAAATAATATGTCTGCATCAGAAATGATGCAGATTTTTTTTTATGTTATCGAAAGAGACCAATCAACGGCTTACTTTTAAAAAAGTAGAACGACTAAAAAGCCGAAAAACAATCGAGTCTCTGTTCATTCAAAATAAATACTTAAAAATTTATCCGTTTAAGTTAGTTTGGCTAGTTGAACCAAATAACGAAAACGATTCCCTTAAAATGGGGGTATCTGTGGCAAAACGGATATTTAAATCGGCTGTTAAGCGCAATTTGATAAAAAGAAAAATGCGTGAAAGCTTGCGATTGAACAAGCCATTCCTTTCACAAAGTATTTCACAAAAAAACATTACCTTATCGTTTATGTTAATATATATAGGTAAAGAGGTGGTTTCTTTTAATGAGTTTGATACTAAAATAAAACAACTGATGTTGCGTTTAGGTGATAAGATAAAAAATTAATAAGTTTATTGAATAATTAGTGTAACCATTATCCTCTATTTAATATTTATTATTAAATCAATTTCTTGGGTATATTTTAGTTTTATATTGCTTTAATTTGCTAGAAAATTGTAGATGAAGGTTTGTTATCGGAAAAAATTTATAAATGAAAAAAGTTAGCAGCAGAATTAAGATTATTACGGTTGTTATTATAGCAGCCATAATTACTGGTTTTATAGCCTTTGATGATGAGAATTTTCAAATTGCCAAGAATCTCGATATTTATCATACGCTATTCAGAGAATTAAACCTTTATTACGTTGATGAAACTGATCCGGGAGATTTGGTAAAGAAAAGTATTGATGAGATGCTGCAATCACTTGATCCTTATACAGTATATATTCCAGAATCGAAAATGGAAGACTATAGGTTTATGACAACAGGTCAGTATGGAGGAATTGGAGCCTTAATTAGAACCAGTGGTGATTTTGTAATTATATCGGAACCTTATGAAGGATTTCCAGCTTTTAAAGCAGGTCTTAAGGCTGGCGATAAAATTGTTGAAATAGATGGAAAATCAGTAAAAGGTAAAAACTCTCAGGATATTAGTAAATTGTTAAAGGGGGAACCGAATACTGAGATTAATTTGAGTATTGAACGAATTAGTAAAGAAAAAACGATTGAGCTAAAAGTTGTTAGAGAAAAAATTCAAATTAGTAGTGTGCCCTATTCCGGAATGATTGATGATAATATTGGTTATATTAGACTTTCAAGCTTTACTGAGAAATGTAGCAAAGAGGTAAAGAAAGCTTTTCAGCTATTGAAAAAGGATAACGATTTAAAAGGGTTGGTTTTTGATTTAAGAGGAAACCCTGGAGGGTTATTAATGGAGGCTGTAGCCATTTCAAATTTGTTTGTTCCTAAAGGTACCGAGGTTGTTAGTACAAAAGGAAAGGTTAAACAATGGAATAGGACTTACAAAGCAACTGATGATGCATTGGATACAGAAATTCCAATTGCTGTGCTTGTAAATAGCGGATCAGCCTCTGCATCTGAAATTGTATCGGGTGTCATTCAAGATTTAGATAGAGGTGTAGTAATGGGAACACGAACCTATGGAAAAGGTTTGGTTCAAACTACTCGAGATTTAAGTTATAATTCGAAACTAAAAATCACTACTGCAAAGTACTATATTCCGAGTGGTAGATGTATTCAGGCACTTGATTACACCCATAGAAATGAAGATGGTAGTGTTGGAAGAATTCCGGATTCATTGGTTTCGGAATTTAATACCAAAGGTGGAAGAAGTGTTTATGATGGCGGGGGAGTAATGCCCGATATAAAAGTGGAACCGCAATCATTGAGTAAAATCTCCGTGAGTTTGTACAGAAAAAATTTAGTGTTTGACTATGCGACTCAGTTTCAATATGCAAATGATAGCATTTTACCAACTGGCAAGTTTGAACTTAATGATGAAATGTACAATGATTTTGTAGCCTTTCTAATAGATAAAGAGTATGACTATACTCTGGAGAGCGAAAAGATACTTGACGACCTTGAAACAGCCATTAAAAAAGATAAATATTCCGATAGAATTTCAGGTGAAATAGAAGACCTTCGTAGCAAATTAGCCCATGATAAGGATAAAGATTTACAGCTCTTTAATAGTGAAATTAGAGATTTGTTACGTGAGGAAATAATTAGTCGGTATTATTATCAAAGAGGTAGGGCTAAGGCAATGATAATGGAAGATCCATTAGTTGACAGTGCTCTGGTTGTATTGAAAAATAAGGAAAGGTATAATTCAATATTAGAGGTTGAAATGTAAATGTTGTAAAACAAAAAAAAGAAGCCCGATAAAACGTTAGTTTTATCGGGCTTCTTTTTGAACTCAGAATATCTATTGATTAGTCTTTTTTAAATTGCTTTCGAGCTTCTAAGAAAACAACACCTAAACCTAATAACAGAAGAATTATTGAGCTTGCCATCGATATTTTCTCCCCAATATAATAGGTTTTAGGGTGAAATGAGAATTCAATAATATTATCGCCTGCTGGTAAACGTAGTCCTCTTAAAGTATAGTTTGCTCTTAAATATTCTGATTCTTTACCATTAATCTTCACATTCCAGCCTTTCTGATAATATATTTCAGAAAATATAGCAAGTGCATCTTTAGAATTACTAGCAACATATTTTAAATAGTTTGGCTGATATTCAACAAGATCAATTTTTGCTATGGAATCAGTTTCGAGTGATAAACCTTCAAGCTGATTGCTAAAACGTTTATCAATTACTGCAATTTGAGCTGGATTAATATGTGTTAATGTGTTTATTTCTTCATCGGCATTTTCCACAATTTTATATTCATTTACAAACCAAGCATTTCCTAAGGCATTTGTGTTAACAATAGGTTGTGCATTAGGATTATGAATAATATATTTTGTGTTTAGCATATTAAGAATATGTAGTTTTGCAAACAACCCATCAACATCGGCTTGCGATTTTATATTTGCAAATCCTTGTTGCATGCGAGTCATGTCAGGAGAGATGCCTCTTTCAATTAGCTCTTGATAGCGTTGAAGTTTAGCACCGTG
This sequence comes from Salinivirgaceae bacterium, assembly GCA_027858735.1. Lineage (GTDB taxonomy): Bacteria > Bacteroidota > Bacteroidia > Bacteroidales > SZUA-534 > GH45. Next base: position 34,871 of record JAQICC010000232.1, on the reverse strand, counting down.
ATAACCTCCTAATGAATTATGGTAGTATGATGTTGTTCCATCAGAGAATGGGTTTACAGTAAGGTTTAAAACGCGGTAATTTAAACTTTTATCTTGAAGAATAGCCTTATCCGCATTGGTCATTTCAATAGGAGTCTTAGCTTTTCTTTTGCTCTCAAAATCGTCGTTATTTAAATATTTCTTGTTTACAGGCCACATGTCAGCCAATATTAAAACCCCCCATATGGCAAGGGCATATTCAGGTTTGAGTTTTTTCTTCCAATAACCCAATAATGTTAAGGCTGCTAGCGATACAAAAATGAATGATCTAAATGCATCAGTTCGTAACACCATTTTACGGTCTAGTGCTAATAATTCAGGAAGGTTAGATATGCCAGTTTTAGAAGCGTAAATGGAATCACTAGCTCCTGAAAAATCACCAGCAATATTTGGAATAAGTGCAAAAAGTAATGCAAACCCACCTGTAATAGCGAAAGAATATTTCAGAGATTTTAAAAAATGCTTTTCGTTTATTTTTCTTTGAACAACCTCTTTTACTGCTAATACACCTAACAGAGCCATAGCAAATTGCTCAATTACAATAATGTTTTTTACATCGCGAAATTTATTGTAACCTGGAAAATAATCGAGCATAAAGTTACTAAGGCCAGGAAAATACTTACCTAAAGATAATAAAAATGCAACCAATACCGTAATGGCCAACCACCATTTATCCTTACCTTTTAAAACAAATAAACCAAAAACAAAAAGGAACACAAGTACCGCTCCAAAATAAAATGGAGCCGCTGATATGGGTTGACTTCCCCAGTAAAGAGGTAAAGAATTAGAAAAGGTTTTTGCATATTTTTTGTCGTGAGGAGCAATAAACTTATATACATTTGATTTTTCACCAAGTGCTTCTCTGTTGCCACCTCCTTTAAATCGAGGAATAAAGGCTGAAAAGGCCTCAGCTACATCGTAACTGTATTCTAAAATGTAATCTTTATCAAGTCCTGAAGTTTGAGTACCGGAATTATCAGTAAGCTCTGATTGCCCACGAGTTGAGTATTTACCATACTCCATAGTTGTGGCAAGCCTAGAAAAATTTGTTCCTATTGCTAAGAGTGCTGCAATAGCTAAAAGGCCTGATGTTTTTATGAATTCTGGTAATGTTTTATCTTTTATTGCATAAACTAAGTAAGTTATTGCAAGAATAATGGTCATAATGCCTGCGTAGTAAGTAATTTGTGGATGCCCGGCATTAATCATCCAAGAAAGAGAAATGGATGCAATTAAAGCCCCTATAAGAGGTTTTTTATTGTACGAGAAGAGGATGCCTGAAATTACTCCTGCCATAAAGGTTAAAGTAAAAGCCTTGGTCATGTGCCCTGTATCAATCCAAATAAAAAAGGCTGAATTAAAACCAAATGCCAATGATCCAACAAAGCTGAGCCATGTTTTTATACCTAATGTTCTAAGAAGAAAAAAGAATATTATGAGATTCAAGAATAGATATGATGCTGGGCGGGGTATTTTCTTTAATGGAGCCAAAAGTTTTCCGATAATATTTCCTTTGTATGAAGAAGTAATCAAAAAACTTGGGCCACCTCCAAAATAACGATTACTCCAAAGAGTTGGTTTACCATTTTCTTTATAGTAGTCAACAATTTCTTTTGACATACCTATATGCATAATTGAATCCTGGGCTTTAATTTTTTTTCCTTCAAGCAATGATGGGAAATAGATAAATGAGATGACTAAAAATGCTGCAATAGCAATAATCGAGTAATATTTTTTCATTTGTTGGGAATATTAAATAAGTTAAATATAGGTCTTAATAAGCTGCAAAAATATAATTTTATATTTAAAGACCCTCTAATTATAGTTCAATTATGTTCTGTTTATGTACAAAGATATCTAAATCAATGGTTTGATTTGACTCTGTAATTATAAAGTTGGTTAAAATATTTCTTGATGGTTTTAATCTGTAAGAAATAAACATTTTTTATCTTTGCTGACAAAAAAATACGGCGAGAACCGATAATGTTAAAAGATTTTAAAAGTATGGCAAAACATTCCATTGTTTATGCCATTGGAAATTTAGGAGCAAAGTTTATAGGATTGTTATTAATCCCGTTGTATACTAATCCTAATTTGCTAAGTACAGAAGATTACGGTGTTCTGGCAGTCTTAGAAGCAAGTTTACAATTATTAGTAGGTATTTTATCCTTTTCAATTGCTTCAAGTTTTAGTAGGTGGTATTGGGACAAAGACTATGTTAATCAGCAAAAAAGTATTTTTTTTACTTCTTTATTGTTTTTAATTTTAATAATAATACCAACCGTTTTTGCATTAAGTTATTTTTCAAATCAATTTTCTCAAATCCTTTTTAACAGTATTAATTTTGCTCTCCTAATTAAATTAACAATTTGCACAGCAGGAATCCAAGTATTAAATAATTTTACTCTTACGCTTCTAAGACTAAAATCAAAATCTGTATTGTCAACAGGTGTACAAATTTTTAAATTTTTAGGGCTTCTATTACTTATTATTTGGGGGTTAAAGTATAAAGGGCTTGGGCTGATAGCTATATGGCAAGCATACCTAATAGTTGAATCGCTAATTGTAATTATTCTATTACCAGTTATTGTAATGAATAGTTTTGTTAAAATTCAATTTGCTATACTTAAAGATATGCTTTCTTACGGATTGCCATTAATGCTTGCATCTCTCTCTGGTGTTATACTTGCCGTTACAGATAGGTATATGTTAAATTCAATGCAAGGATTGGAAAGAACTGCGATTTATTCGGTTGGTTATAAAATATCAAATACCTTAAAAATGTTAATTACGTCCTCATTATCATTGGCACTTTTACCTCTTCAAATGAAAAAAATTGGTACTGTTGGGAGTGAGGCTTTCTTTTCAAAAGTAATGAAATATTCCTCATTCTTGTTTGCAGTCGCGTTGCTTGGATTATCTTTATTTTCACTTGAAGTATTGAAATTGGTAACTGGTTCAGCAATTTATTGGGAAGCATACGGAGTTGTAGCTATAATTTCATTTGCTTGGCTTTTTGGACAACTTAAGAGCAATGCACTTATAGGTATAACAATAATGAAACGTACAAAAATAACAGGGCTTTTAATATTTATTACCAGTATGTTGAATATTGGACTTAATATGTTTCTTATACCAATTTGGGATATTTATGGGGCTGCATTTGCTACGCTCATATCGCAAATATTCTTCTTTATTTCTGTATATATTGCTGCACAACGAATCCATTATATTCCTTACGAATTACGTAATACAATTGTTTTGATTGCGATTTTGGCCATTTATGTTATTGTTGGCTTTGCAATTTCAGAATTGGATATATTAGTCCGTTTAGGTATTAAGGCATTGTTACTAATTTCGTACCCTGTTGTTTTATATTTCTTTAACTACTTTGATATTATGGAAAAAAAGAACATTAAGCAACTTATTGATACTTGGCGGAAGCCAGGTAAATTTAAGGAAAACCTAAACAGATTTTTGGAATAGTATTATTTTATTGATAAAAACAGATTTTGAGCATGGGATTATTTTCAAAGGATTATGCTAAGGAAGCAATAGTAAAAAACAATGTGGTGCTCTTATATCTGTATATTATAGCATCTCCGTTATCAAAATTATTTGTAAAGTTAAGGGTTACACCCAATGTAATTACTATTGGTTCAATTATATTCGCCATTTTGGCTTTTATTGCTTTAATTGTTGACGATAGTTATATTTATTTTACCGTATTTTGGGCCCTATCTTTATATCTTGATTTTTGTGATGGTACCGTGGCAAGAATGACAGGTAGGATTAATAAAACGGCTTTTCGTTTTGATCATATGAGTGATATTTTTAAGATAAGTATAGTGTTAATTGGGGCTGGAATTCATTACAATACTTTTATAATTTGGCTACTATCAATAGCTGCAACATTTGTATTTTTATATACTATGATATTAAATCATGATATAGGGGCCTATAAAAAGTTAAAAAGTGTTATTGATGAACAGAATAGCGTATCAAATAGGAATGTAGAAGAGAAAAAAGTTGGCTTAGGCAGTAAAATTAAAAAGTCGGTTATTATTCTGAATCTATATAACTTTTTTGCTACCATGAATGGTCACACTTTACTTTTGTTTTTTCTTATACCATTAGGTATTATTCAAACAAAAATATTTTTTGTATACTTTATGTTCTTAGCATTTATAAGAAGCATCAAGGTAATTAGTAATTTGGTTAATTTGCCAAAAATAAAAACCGCGAATTAGTATGGTTATATGGCTTATAGGAATGTCTGCATCAGGCAAAACTACAATAGGGAAAAAGCTTTTTGATAAGTTATCCTTATCAAATGAAAAATGGCTTTTTTTAGATGGAGATACATTCAGGAATATTTTAGGAGAAGATTTAGGTCATACAATTGAGGATAGAAGGAAAAACGCTTATAGAATAAGTCGGTTTTGTGAATTCTTAAGCACACAAGGTATCAATGTATTAGCTTGCGTGCTATCAATATTTCATGAGAATCAGAAATACAATAAGGAAAATATAGGTAACTATAAAGAGGTTTTTATCGATGTTAATTTCGATAATCTGGTAAAGCGTGATAATAAAGACTTATACAAAAAAGCACTACATGGTGAAATAGAAAATGTTGTTGGAGTAGATATTGAATTTAAACCACCATATTCACCTGATTTGATTATCGACAATAATATTGATTCTCCTAACTATGATGATATGGTACAACAAATTATTAATGCTTTTAAAATTGAACAAGATAATAAATACGGCTACACATTAAATAACTTATTAGAACGACCTCATAAATATCAGTATTCAAAATTTGAAGGGGTAAAAATGTTTGAGAAATTTAGAACTGATAGAAGTTTATGTATAGATTTCTTGAATAATAGGTTACAAAGGTTGAAGAATAACAATTTAGAGGCTGTTGAAATTGTATATAAGGAGCACATAAATGAAAATAATTTGGTTCTAAGAGATTTTCTTTTTCACCTTTATAATTCGGATAGGAAAGAGATGGATAAAGAGGAAAGCATAATTGAACTAATTATTAAAAGATTTGAAGTAAGTAAAAAACTTCATTTAACGTATGATAAGAATGAAATAAGAAAAAGTTCTAAACAGTTTGGTGACCTACTTAACTATCCTTTATTTTCACTGGTTCTACAAAAGTATTATAACAATACGGGCAGTCAACAAAAGTTGGTTTATTTAAATGCCATTCTAAAAGTGAATGATATTATATCATCTGCCCAAAGTGATTTTATACTTTTTAATGAGATTGATTATTCGTTAAAAGCATTTATTGGTGAATTAAAAATAATAGGAGAGTTTATAAATGATTAATTTCTCAATGTTATTAATAAATAACAATCGTTCAAAGGCATATTTGCAAAACCTTATTAAAAATAATTTTATCCCTAAGAAGGTGATATTGTTGAATGATAAGAATGTTACTTTGGTGGAACATACTGAAAATGATAAGCTAATGGCTAAAGAAACGAGTCAAAAATTTGTTAGACATTTAGCTGATTTGAATATTTCATTTGATGAAAAGGAACATATTTTAAGAACAATAGAAAATAATAATATTGAGTATTGTTTGGTTGATAATTTAGATATAAACTCAAAAGAAGTTATAGAAAAGGTAAAAGAAATTGATGATGAGTATATTGTATACTCAGGCCCGGGAGGAACTATATTAAGAACTGAAATTCTTTCGCTGGGTAAAAAGTTTATTCATGTGCACCCAGGATGGTTACCAAAATTTAGAGGAAGTACAACAATATATTATTCAATGTTGCTTGAGTCAAAAGTAGGATGCAGTGTGATACTATTTGAAGAAGGGATAGATGAAGGGCCTATTTTGTATCAACAGGAATACAAGATAAATGAGAAAGAAATAGATTTTGATTATGTTTTGGATCCTTTGGTAAGGGCAAAAGCCCTTGTGGAGTTTTTTAAAACGGATTCGATTAAGCCAATAAGTCAGGATTATTCAGATGATGCAAGTACTTTTTATATTATTCATCCACTTTTAAAGCATATCTCCATCATTAATCATAATAAGTAGTTAAACATGAGGAAAGTATACAGGGATAAGGAAAACTCCGATTATTGGGAAAATAGGTGGGCAAAGAGTGGTGTAGATGAGGATGGGTTTAATAACCTTAATATTTATCCAATTAAATATGCAGAAATAGCTATTCAGAAGGGAGATAAAATTCTAGAAGCTGGCTGCGGAGCCGGGCGAGTTTATTTTCATTATAAAAACTATGGGTTTGATATAAAAGGTATTGAGTATAGTAAAAATGCCGTTGAAAATATTTTAAAGAAAGATAGTGAGGCTGAAGTTATTGAAGGTAGTATTACGGATTTGCCTTACGATGATAATAGTTTTGATAAAATATTAGCCTTTGGTTTATATCATAATATTGAAGATGAGAATGAGTTACAAAAATCATTTGATGAAACCCATAGAGTTTTAACTATTGGTGGACGTTTGGTAGCCTCTGTTCGATTTGATTCTTTTGAAAATAATATGGTTGAAAATATTATGAAAAAAAGATCTCAGGGAAAAGCATTTGACAAATTTCACCGATGCCATTTTTCATTAAATGATATGAAACGGTTTTTAGGTTCAGGTATGGAAATTGAAAAGGTTTATTATGCCAGAAATGTTTCCTTTTTTTTTAAATATGATTTTTTTAGAGCAAAGGAATTGAAAACATCGAATTTTTCAGAAGCAAAAGCCAGAAGTGGCGGATTTGAATTAAATATTTTAGGAACGGTATTGGATAAAATTCTCCATGGCTTGTTTCCAACCTTATTTTCTAATTTGTTGGTAATTATTGCTCGCAAAAGGTAGTTTCCTGTTTTGAAAAATATGTTTACTGCCAGTTATGTTTCCAATTGGTATTTCCCTTCAATTCTTTTTCATAGGCTAATATATCATCGTAATCATCGGCTTCGCACCATTTACCTTCAATAAAAACTACATTTATTTCAGTGCCATTGTCAAGCAACTCATTTAGCATGGTTGTCATGTCCATTTTGTCCTTCTTGCTTTCCGAAAACGATTGATAAAGATCATACATCTTATCCCATCCTTTTGCCGATAGCTTAATCAATCCCATGTATTGAGCTTCAATGTTGCTAATGTCATTGGTTTTTTTACCAATTTCAATTAATTTGTCGCCGTCGCTTTTAAATGTTTCAGCATCGTCAAGCGGATTTTGAAAACGTAATTTCCATAAATCATCCCAATACTTATCAGCAGTAATTGTAATATCGGCCTCTGAGGCATTTAATTTTTTAACATGCTCAGGATGATAAGTGATGTCGGAATATGAAATAATAGTATTTCCACTAAAAGCTTCTGCACAAAATAAAGATGCTACCATGTTGGTTTTATCCCAGCGTTCGTTAGCCACTACTTTGAAATTGCCTTGCAATAATTCGCGACGGTAACCGCCAACAACTGTAATAAAGTTTAAGTCGGCTTCATTAAGCGACTTCAATTGCCATTCTAACAAAGTTTTCCCAGCTAAAGTGTTTAAGCATTTTGGTTTTGAAGCTGTTGCATCTCCCATTCTCGATCCACGACCTGCCGCCAGTATAATTGCTCTAGTTTCCATTTATTTTATTTATAAAGTCTTCTATTAATTTTTTATTCCAATCGCTTATGTTAATATCCCTTTCAGGATGCCACATCATTGCAAGTATATTTTTACCTTCGAATGCCTCAATGGTTTTATCTAAAGAACATCTAGCTAGAATGTTAAATTCTTTACTTAATGTATCTTCATTAATCAGGTTAGTATGGTATGAATTAACCTCTCTTGTTGTGTTGGCAAAATTTATATTATGTGGAATTGCCCTGTGTTGTTCTACAAAAGTTTTGTCACCATTAATTAATTTGCCATCAAAGTAGGTATGTATCATTTGCATTCCTCTACAAACTGCAATTATTGGTAGGTTTGCATCAATTGTATGTTTTATTAAGGCGATTTCTGTAATATCACGTTCAGGAGTAACCCCAATATCGTCACCGCCACTTATTATTAGAGCATTAATATCCCATTTTTTTATAAAGTCAACAGCTTTTTTACCAATATTCGGAATAAATAGAAATTTCGATTTAGGAAATGCACCAGTCATATACGTTGACCAATCTTGGGCAATAGTATCTCGAGGCTCATCGTAACCATCAGCATTTGTTATTCGCATAGTAATTCCAAATCGCCACTCCATTATTCTAAAAATATTGGTTCAAGTTGTTTCCCTTTGCAATTGAGCAAGCATTGTTTTGCCCCTATTATTCTTTCAAAGGATTGTTCGCCACAGCCTATTGCAGCGGGTAAGTTATATTCCGCACTTCGAATAGCCATATGCGAATTGGCTCCACCGTATTTGGTAATTAGGCCTGCAATATTTCGCGTAAAAATCCAATCGTAACCTGGGTCAGCCCCTTCAATGCAAACTATTTTATTCTCAAGTTGCGGTATATCATCCATGTAAGGAGTTAACACTACTATTTCTGCTTCAATACGCTTATTACCAATAAAGTTAGCAGAACTCCTTTGCATGGGCACTATATGCACATCTCTAACCGACCGTATTAAGTATGAAAGCTTAAAGGACGATGCAATTTCAAAATTAATTTTTTCCTTATTGATTCGGTTTTGATAAAATGACTTAACATCGTTGGTTAAGGGTTTAAATAGAATGTTAAGTACATCATTCACTTTTAAATTAGACATATCTTCCCTGCTAAATCCGTTTAGCTCGCCCCATTCGGCAATATATTCTAAAATAGATGAAAGATGCTTGGTAAACACAAATTTTCCGTATTCGCGACCTACAATTGCTTTCTCAGTATATAAAAACAAATCACTTGCAGTTATTCCATCTAAGGAATGTTCGCCAAGAAGAATATTTATAGCCTTTTTTTCTTCTTCAGTTAGTATAAATTTTGAATCACACTCAATCCTTTCCCTGGCTTTACCATCAAACAGTTCTTTTCTATTTGAATAATTAGGCGATAAAATATCGTAGCTGCTTGGGCGGAGGTGACCATATTTCTTAATAAAGTCGGTTTTGTTTAGCTTAGAATTAAAGACCAGATGAAAATCGTTGCTCATTTCACCTGCTACAGTAACAATACTACTCCTAAATTCTTTAAGCCTTTTTTCAGAAATGGCATTGTTGTTTACTGCTGATCTAAGTATAGCTTCGGCAATAAATCCGTGTCGAGCTAAAATTGAAAAAGGGATGGTACCAAATTCAATGCATTCATCAATTAGGGTATTTATTTTGTCAGCTATGGAGAATGAATTACTTTCAGATTTAATGCCATTGCTATCTTGAATGCTTTTAAGCTTGTCAATATTTCTTAAAGCAATATTAATACTGCTTTTATAATTGTTATTAATTGCTTTCTTTGTTAGGTTTCGCAATAAGCCTTTGTATTCATAAAACTCTTCGTTTGACAGTAGGTTCGGATATCTTGCATTAAAATTTTTATCAAAATCAAAATCATAGGCAGTGTGAACTACTTCAAATTCAATTTTATCGTGCAGGTAAGGATTCTTATCAAGTCTGTTAATGTAGGCGTTAACTAATTTTTCAGAAATAGTTTCATTTAAACCATCGGGTAAAAATGAATTTATACTATTTCTCACATCAATATAAGCTCTTCCGAAAAGAGAAACCATTAAATCAACATTGGGCATTTTTCTATAGCCCATTCTTTCTCGGGCAATTCGCCATGTGCTTTTAGTAATTAATTCTCGGTAAAGCGACATTGAGAGAGAGTGGGGTACCACCCCTATCATTTCAGCCGGGTTCCAATCGGGCATAAAACCAAGTAGTGTTCTTTCTCCAAACAGATACGGGCGTGGTTGCATCAGTTGACTTACATAAGTCTTAAGATACATCATACGTGATGATACCTCACTATTAATATTCTTTTTCCAACTTTTAATGGTTGTTATTTTTCGAACTTGCAATAAGTGAGTAATAAGGTCTTTATCTATTGCATATTCAATATCTAAGGGGATATTCGGAAAAGTGTTTTGTAAATCGCGAACTAAGTTTACTACGGCAAGCAAGTATGGTGAGTCAAAATCATTTTCATCAACACCATTGTATATGTAAACTGTTTTATTAATTGTTGATCCGCTTGTAACAGTATCGGTTAATCCAGTTTTATCATCGTAACTGATTACATGATATGGCGATCCATCATCCAATACATGTGTCATAATTACTCCACTCATGGCAACATTAGTCACCATAGGCTGAATTAAAATCTGATTGCTTAAATCATCATCAAACGAATTAACTACAGTATTTACCGCTTCAGTTATTGCTGCTTTTTCTTTTTTAATATTTAATAAACTTTCAAAAGCGCCGGCCATTGATGAGTCTTCTGTATCTTCAGCCTTTGTGCTGCTGCGTACAGCAAGTAGTTTGCCTTGAAAAGTAGAGCTTGTTTTTTGTATAAGTTTATCTGGGTTTGCATTCCACTCCTCAACAGTAAAATAGAGTACTTCCGGCACATTATATCCTATTTCAGATAGAACAAGAAGAGTTTCTGCTTTTGTACCCGATAGATTATAGTTTTTAGTATTTAGCATAAGTATCTTATATAAACTTAATCGCAGATCTTCGTTTTTGTGAAATAACCTTTGTTATAAAGTTTTTTTCTATATTCGTCGAAATTTGAAAAGTGAAAACAAATATAGAAGTAATTAAGATATTAACAATGAGTTGCCTTTAAAATAGGCGGAGTTTAAATTTTAAAAAAAATCTTTAATATGAAATTCTATGCATATTTTCTCCCTCAATTTTACCCCACACCTGAAAATGACAAATATTGGGGAAAGGGTTTCACGGAGTGGGTTAATGTAAAGGCAGCAAAGCCTTTTTTTAAAGGACATAAACAACCAATAGTACCAACTAGATTTGGTTATTATAACTTGACAGACGCAAATATATTAGAAGAAATATGTGATTATTCTCAAAGTATGGGAATAGATGGATTTTGCTATTGGCATTATTGGTTCGATAATGGTTTTAAAACTCTTGAAAAGGTTCCTGAAATGCACCTTTCCAATAAATCTATAAAACAGAAATTCTTTTTTTCATGGGCCAATCACGATTGGAGCAAATCATGGATTGGTCAGGATAATACGATTATTTTTAAACAAAAGTATTCTAACGAATCGGCCTTAGAGCATTTCAATTACTTAAAAAAGTTTATAACTGATTCAAGATATGTTAGAATAGATAATAAACCAGTGTTGCAAGTTTATCGACCTGAAACAGATGGGTGTTTTGAGTATATAAAAACTTTGGAAAAAGAAGCGAAGAAAGAATTTGGACATGGTTTTTATTGGCTCTTTCCGGAAAGGCAAGACGTTGACCAAGTATCCGAACTTTCCTTTTCTAAAGTGGGGTTACCGCCTGCAAATACAAAAGTTACAAAGTTTATGATACTCCGTACCTTGCAGCAAAAAGGGATCATTAAAACTTGCGTTAAATTTTCCGTGGAACTGTATTTAAAAGCATTGCGTAAAAACATTAGAAAATATAATACGACAGAAAACTCATATTTACCATGCATATTATCGGGCTGGGATAATACACCAAGATATGGAAGTAAAGGATATTTATTTGATGCTGATATCCCCATATTTATTGAAGAGCAATTCAAAGTAATTGAAAATGAAATTGGGAAAGAAAATCTAGATATTGTATTTATTAAAGCATGGAATGAATGGGCTGAAGGGAATATATTAGAACCATATTCGTATGATGGGGTGGAAATGAAACCTGCTGAGGTGATTAAAAAAATAAAAAATAAGTATTCGTAAGAATTCAATAAATTTATGATGTTTGGATTAAACTTAATAGATAGTCAAGTAAAGCTTTAGGCTTTCCTAAGTTTGTCTTTATAAATGTATTTCTAGCAGTTTGAACCTCTTTACTAAGCCACCATTCTTCAGGATTATCTTTGATTTTTTCAATAAAATTTGCAGCTTCTTTAGCATCAGTCTGGCATATTCCAACCTTTATTAATGGTGTAAGAAAGTCTTTATATTCATCTTTTAGAAATACGGTATTTTTATTCCAAAATACAATGGTAGGTAAGTTCATATAAAAACATTCAATAAATGAAGTGGCCATATAATCAATAATAATTAAGTGAGCCTCGCTCATTTGCTTTTTTGATGATTCCTTTACATCAGCCTTAATTGTATGTTTTAATAAATCTTTATAATAATATTCTTTATTATAAAGTTGTATGTGTTTAATTTTATGCATTGGGTAGCCTCGGTATGTAATTTTTTTCAATGTTGATTGTTGCAACATGCTAAAAAACACCTTGTTAAACTCAAAAGCTTTATAAGCATTTCCCTCCCAATTTCCCCAAGCTCCCGAATAATGACTAGCTCTAAATCCTAAAGCACCGGCAATAAAAAGTATTTTATGTTTCTTTACATTGGATACAGGATGTGTAAATTGGAACAGTGAACCTAATTGCTTAACTTTTGGATGACTACTTTTCCAGCCCAAAGTTGTAAAAATATCAGAATAATCAATAAAATATTCAGTGAGTTTGCCTGCATAAGGATGAAATAAACTATTATGCTCGTTAAAAATATGAATACAACCTTTTTCTTGCATTAAAGCAATAGTAATAGAATTATAGGTATGACTAATCCAGTTCTCATTAACAACATATTTAAGATTAGGATATTTTTTAATATAACTATTAAGCTTTTTTTCGATGTCTTTAAATCCCTCAATAAATATTGATGGCATGCAATAATACATTGATGAAAAAAAGAATTGGTCAAATTTGTCAAAATCACTTTCCATGGCTGACATAGCATGACGGTCTTTAAGTGATAATTTTGTTCTATTTAATTTATAATAGTTAGGGAAATTTAACAACCAAATTTTTCTATTACTTTTTTTATTTAAAAGGTCAATGTTACCCTTTGAAAAGTAAGCTCCTAAAATTCCAATTTTCAACCTTTTTTTTACAATTTGATCTTTAAAAAGATAAACCAGATCCTTCCCAAATAAATATATCTCTGAATATTTAATTTTTTGTCTGAATGTTAGCTTAGGTGCAACATTATGTTCGTATTGGGCAGTTATATTTTTGTATTTATCAGGATAAAACAGATTAATATAAATGCTGAATATTTGCTCAAAGCCAAACTCGGAATTCATAAAGCATTTTCGGTGTTCTTCAAAATCTTTGGGGGTAAAATATGAATCTTTATGTAAAGGAGTACAGAAATAATCGTTTTCATTAAAGTATGTTTCGCAAATTTTAAACGTATTATGAAACGTGGTAATGTATCTTAGAAAGCCAAGTGATAAAATTTTGTGCCAAAAATTACTCGAATAATCTGAATTATGAATTGAGTTTAAACGATCTGTAATTAGTTTAATGTATTTTTTTAATTTAACGTCAACATATTCTGCATCAGTATTAAGGTCATCTTCAGTAGCTCTCAAATAAGGTGCATCTTTTATTGAATTGTAATCATTTAATTCATAGTTAATTTCCAAAAGATGATATAAATGAGGTGCTGCCAGAAACAGGTTATTAATATTTTTAGGCCAAACGTCTTTTAAGTACGATACCGCAAAATAATATTTTTGATCTTTCATTGGTTACATTAAATCATATTAATAAGAAACTCAGCAAATTTAAAATCTAATTCGTCATCAATATCAATTGAATTAATTTTATTCATGATAAATGCAAAACTTTTTTTCTTACTAATAAATGTTTTTTCCTTTAAAAAAATTTGGGTTTTACAAACATAAATGGCACCATTTAGTCTGTAGTAGGTTTCCAGGTCTTGCGATCTTTTATTTATAATTTCAGGACGAAGAAAATGATCCATTGCAAGGTTCTCGGGCAATGTATTGCTCCATAAAGGGGAATGATCCATTTCACAAACGGAAGTAACAGAATTTGCTTCTTTATCAATATGCAAGTTAATGGCACTATCAATATCGTTTGCAGTCCTTAATGGTGAAGTTGGCTGAAGTAATATAAAATTATCATATTGCTTACCCTGTGATTCCATAAATTCAATGACGTGAATAATAACATCGGCACTAGTTGATTTATCACTTGATAAATTTTTTGGACGAATAAAGGGAACCAAAGCACCTGCCTGCTCCGATATTTTTGCTATTTCATTTGAATCGGTACTTACTAGTACTTTTGAAATGTATTTTGATTGCAATGCGGCTTCAATTGTCCAAACAATAAGGGGCTTGCCAGCTAATAGCAACAAATTTTTATTGAATAACCTTTTACTGCCTTTTCGCGCTGTAATAATTGCTAAATAAGTTCCTTGCATATTTTTAATCAAAATTAATATGAGCTACATCCATTTGTGCTTTCTCATAATCTTCATGCTTGCCAATATCAAGCCAATAGCTTCGAATAGGATAATGTAATAAGTGATCTCCGTTGTTTTTAACAGTTTCCATTAAATCAGTAGCATTGAAAATAGTGTTTGAGGGAATATAATTTAAAATGTGCTTTTTTAAAAGGTAAATCCCGGCATTAGCATAGTATGTATAGCTGGGTTTTTCTTTAAATGAATTAATTATTCTGTTTTCGGTATCAAGAATTGCATATGGAAGATCTACTTTATATGGGATAGATGCCACCATCATATCGGCTTGTTTATTTATAAATGAGATATAAAAGTCTTCATAATCAATGTTTGTAAGTAAATCGGAATTCATTAAAAGGATAACATCGTTTTTAAACTCTTTAATTAAACTAAGTCCGCCGGCTGTTCCAAGGAATTGATCTTCTTGAACTAAATTAAAATCAATTTCGTTGTTATAATCCTTACAAAAATTAGTTATTTGATCACCTAAATAGTTGATTGTAATATGCTGGTTAAAAATTCCAAATTGATGCAAGCGATCAAAATTATACGCAATAATTTCTTTATTGCCAACCTTTAACAATGGTTTAGGGGTGTCAATGGTTAGCGGTTTCAATCGTTCTCCTTTACCACCTGCCATTAGCACAGCATCTACAGGAATAATTGATTTAAGAACAGAAAAATCGTATATTTTTAATAATTGCCCTTCGTTATTCAATAATGGGACTACTTTAAGTTTTAGTCTTCTAAATTCCCGAAGTTTGTCAAAATTGTTTTCGTTTATTCGCAAGAATTTAAAGTTTCTGAAAACAAATTTAGCTAATGAACTTTCCAAATTCAGACCCTTTATTAGTCCTCTTCTGATGTCACCATCGGTTATAGTACCAATAACTTTCTTGTTGTCATTAACCACAAATACTGTTTGAGTGGTTGGCAACCGATCAAGTTTTTTTAATACATCAATTAAACTGCTATTAACATTTATTAAGCTGGATTTATGCATCGTATTCATTTTTTAATATAGTGCATATTTTTGATGCAGCACTACCGTTCCCATAAATATTGCATCCATTAGGTTCTTCTAAATTTTTAATTTGATTAACAGCTTTTAATATTTCTTTTTTTGATGGCTCACAATCGATAATATTGGGTGTTCTTATTCTTCCTTTTTGCCTATCACCAATATTAATAACCCACTTTGGAAAATAGGCAGCTTCGGCAAAACCACTTGAGGTATTACCCAACAAAAATTCACAATGTTTCATACATGACAAATAACCTTTTACACCTAGTGATTCCCTTAATGCTATTTTTGGATTATTAAGCGCAAAGTTTTCTAATTCACTACGTATAATCAGTCCCATTGTGTCAGCATTTGGCATTGTAATTAATATCTGATAATTTTCTTGCATTTGCCTAAATGCATCAATCAATTGCTTTATATATATAGTGTTTTTTTCAAATGAAATTGTTTCTGGATGAAATGTAGATAATATTGTAGGTTTTGAAAAATCGATATCAAAATGTTGTTTTATTTCCTCAATCGAATAAAAATTACTACGAATTAAATTATCAATGCTTAATGCCCCAACAATGAACACTTTCGTTGGGCTTTGACAAATTTCAATCGCTCTGTTTTTATATTCTTCAGTAGTTACAAATAAATATTCTGACATTAAAGAAATACAATGCCGGTATGCATTATCAATAGCTCCTAAGGTAGTTTCTCCAGCGTGAATATGTGCAAATTTAATATTAAATGGTGATGCAGCAGTAACGGCTGCGAACATTTCATACCTATCTCCAAGGCAAAGTACCAAATCAAATTTATTTTCATCCCAAAATTTAGAGAACTTTTGTATTGTTACGCCTATTGAGTTTGATATATCAGCTGCAGAATCTCCATCTTGAAGTGTTTCTATCTTGTATTTAACATGGAAATATTTTTCAATTTCTTGAACCGTTCGCCCAAATTTATCCGATAAATGAGTTCCAAATACTATTAATTCTAAATCAAATAAAACATCTTCAGATAGTTTCTTTGCTAATGGATAATAAATACCAAAATCGGCTCGCGAACTTGATAGCAATCCTATCTTCATATTAAATCCTCCCATGAAAGCTTATCATCTTCATTCATTAATTTGTTTGTTCTTCTACCAATAATCTTATTTAATTCCATTGGTGAAATTCCATCACCAGGGCGTTTCATAATTAACATATCCTCATTTAAAACCGAATTAGGATTAATTATTTGGTTAATATGGATACTTTTTCTAGCAATGAAAATATTCTTTTTTTCTGATTCTGATGGTTCTTTAATACCTGTGCCAAGTGCTCTTTCTACGTTACGAATGGCTGTTACCATAGCTTTAAGCTCACTAGGTTCGAGACTGGCTTTGTGGTCTGGTCCGTTCATGTTACGGTCTAATGTAAAATGTTTTTCGATTACAGATGCTCCCATAGCTACTGCTGCAATAGGTACTTCAATTCCTAAAGTATGATCAGAATAACCAACCTTAACACCAAATTCTTTGTTTAAGGTTTGCATAGCTAATAAATTCACATCACTTATTGGAGTTGGATACTCTGTATTGCAATGCAAAATAGTAATAGATTTCCGATCTGCTCCGTTTTTAACAAGAACATTTAAGGCAGCACCTACCTCATCTAAATAGCACATTCCGGTTGATAATATTATTGGAAGCTTTTTCAAAGCACAATTAACCAGGTATGGGTAATTAGTTATTTCTCCAGAGGGAATCTTAATAAAATCTATTAATCCTTTACTTAAAAAGTTAATGCTGTCATTATCAAAACCTGTAGAGAGGAATTTAATATTTCTTTGAACACAGTGTGTTATTAAAATATTATGATCAGACTCTGACAATTCTAATTTTTTTAACATTTCAAATTGAGAAAGATTATTACCTGTATTTACTTTTTGATATTTAGCCTTGCTTGCCTTTTTACTTGCTAACTTGTTTGCTTTAAATGTTTGGAATTTCACATAATCAACACCGGCGTCTGCGGCAATGTCAATTAAACGCTTGGCATTATCTATATTACCGTTATGATTTACTCCAGCTTCAGCTATTATAATAACCTTATCCATTATTTGATTTCAATATATTACCTACTATAATTTTCCCTGTACTTTGAATAATCTCGATATAACTATCTTGGGTTTTAACAAAATAGGTTCCTTGTTTGGTTTTGCATAGTACTTGCCCTACTTTTCCTTTATATTTTGGGGCATCTTTAATCTCGGCAACTTTATTAATCTTAATTTCATTTCTATCAAGAAAAGTTGTTGCTTGAGGACCAGGTTTACATATCGATCTAACAAAATTAAATATTTCGCGTGAAGTTTGATTCCAGTCAATTAATTCATCCCCTTCTATTCTTCTTCCACAATACATTCCAACAGGATGTATTGATTTTTGTTTAATTGATTTTGCTTCATTTTTAATAATCATACAAATTGCATCATATAAAATATTAGCACATTCAACATGAGCCATATTAAGTAGTGATGCATAGTCATCATCATCAGAAATAGGGTATGTTCGTTGTAGAATAATATCACCAGTATCTATTCCTTCGTCAATATAATGAACTGTTATTCCAAATTCATTTTCATCGTTAATTAATGCCCAATTTAGAATATTCCTTCCTCTATAAAAAGGTAATTTGCCGGCATGACAATTAATTGTTTTTAATGGAGGGATATTGAATATTTCTTTACGAAAAATCTGATTAAAACTCATTGATACGAATAAATCGCAATGATAATTCTTTACCTTATTAATAAACTCTTGGCTATTAATACTTGAATTTTCTAAATAATCAATTTGGTATCTTGATGAAAAGTTCAGAAGGGTTTTGTCTTTTGTATCTCTTCGGGGTACAATAAAAGCGATTTCAATTAATGGATCATTGTTAAGTAATTCAAATGCTTTATGGGACCAGGGTCCGTCAGCAAAATATCCTATTTTTATTTTTTTCATTTTATTACGCTACTTGGTATATTAACAACTCTATCTGCAAACCACTCTGAATTATTTAAATCAGAATGAAAACAATCTTTGAACATTGGCAATGTATTCATCAATGCCCATATGGGTCGGGTCATAACCTTGTTCTCGTTACTATATTTCAAAAAATTATTACGTTCTTCTTTATTGTTCAAAATTAAAGCATTTAACCAATAATTTGAAATACAATTTTCTGGTTGCTCAATAAAATTCATTTTAAGCGAACTAAAAAAATCCGAATACTTTTTTGCATTTATTTGTTTTTCTTGAATTATATCTGGTAATTGTTCCATTTGTGCACAGCCTAACGCTGCTGCTAAATTTGTTAAACGGTAGTTATAGCCAATAATGTCGTGTACATAGTCCCATTCATGTGGGACTTTTGCAGTTGTTGTAATGTGCTTTGCTTTAATGGACAATTGTTCATTGTTTGTAATTAGCATTCCACCGCCACCGGTAGTTATTGTTTTATTACCATTAAAGCTTAAGGTACCAATGTCACCAAACATACCGGTATGTCTGTTTTTATAAAACGAACCCAGAGATTCTGCTGCGTCTTCAACTAAAGCAATATTATATTCTTCACAAATTTTTTTTATCTCATCAATTTTGCATGGGTGTCCAAAAGTATGCATTGGAACACAAGCAGTGATTGGTTTATTACTTTTTATATGATATGATTGATTATTTTTAATGTGTGTATTTTCATTTAAATATTTTCGCAATGAAATTGGGGATAATCCAAGAGTTTCTTTATCTACATCTACAAATATTGGAGAGGCTCCGCAATAGTTGATAGCGTTTGCAGTTGCAATAAAAGTTAGCGGTTGGGTAATAACGTGCGTATTACTGTTAACTCCAACTAGTTTTAAGGCAATGTGTAAAGCCGCAGTTCCATTAACGGTAGCAACCGCGTATTTGGCACCTGTATAGTCAGCAATCATTTGTTCAAACTTACTAACATATTTACCAACGCTTGAAACATACGTTGAATCGATACAATCGATTAAGTATTTCTTTTCGTTACCTTTAAATACAGGAGCGTGCAATGGTATGAAATTATTAGGTTCATTATAAAGGTTCCTAATAAATGCTAGTATTTTGTCAAACTCTTCCAATTTAATTATAAATTACATTTTAGAATCTAAATATTTTCCAGTTTCCTTGTGCCCAAAACCGGGAATCATTTTATGGAACAAATCTAAAATATCATTTTTTGTCCATTGTATATTTTCTCGCATTAAACCAATAGTTCGAACAAAGTTATCAATCTTTTCATTATCGTAATCAATGCTGTTCTTAATTATTCCAAGGCTTTTAAATCGATCCAAATCTAAGGTTTCATTATCGGTGTAAAACTCCTCAAAATCTTTTTCTCCGGTTGTATCACTTTTCGTAAAAAGGCAAGGCCACTTGCTTTCTTTTGGTAAACTCTTGGTTAATTGGCGAGCTTCATCTTCATTATTACATAAGTATGCATTAAATCCTAGATTGTTAAGATACTTTATTGCTATATCAGCAAAAGTTACAAGATGTAAATCTTCATTAAGTTTTGGGAAGAATATATCACGGTTTTTACCAAATATGCAGGACATTAAACAAAGCTCTCCCGCTTCTTTAGGAACGACAAAATACCTTTTTATATCACTTGGAGCTACAATCGGCTGTTTTTTTTGAATACGCTGGTTAAAACCATGAAGTAACGAACCATCGGAGAATGCAACATTTGCAAATCGAGCCATGGAAACATCAATTTGAGTACTGTATTTATGAATAAACATTTCCATAATACGTTTTGATGCTCCCATCATATTAACAGGATTTGCAGCTTTATCGGTTGAAACACAGAAATATTTTTTTACACCATTTTCAATGGATTGCTTTATTGTTTTCTCTGTATTAAAAATATTGGTATCAATCATTCTCATTAAGGTAAAAGCGTCCTTTTCACTTCTTACATGCTTTAGTGCAGATAAATTGAGCACGTAATCATAATTGCCATCAGCATGAATAAAAGCATCGTATTCTAACGATCCAATATCTAAGGCAAAGGTCTGAAAGTCCCCTTCAATATACCCAAAAGAACTTCTAATGTCCCTAACAAGTTCTACCAGATTGTTTTCACTAATATCAACCACATGAAGTTTTTTTGGCTTGCGCATAAAAATCTCTTTTGTCACAGCTTGACCTATTGATCCTGCTCCTCCAATAACGAGAAAAGAAGAATGTTGAACAATTGACAATAATTCATTAGCATTAGAATTTATATCATTTGTAAAAAGTTCGTTGTCTCGTCCAATAAGTTTTAATATATCCACAGTCCATTAATTTATTTTGTGCTTTGTTTTTCTAAAATTGCAGCTAACTTTTTTGTTAGGGTTTTTCTCGTATAAGGTTCAATTAATTTATGATCCTTTTCAGTTATTTTAATAAATAAATCTTTTTTTAAATCTAAAACATTCTTTTCAGCATATAATTTACCAGCCTTAGTTAAATTTAAAATTTCGGCAACATCACTTTCTTCTTTTCCTATGGTTATAATTTTTTTATTGGCAGCCAAATACTCGAATAGTTTGCCTGGTATATGTCCAAGAGCATTTTTGGTATCGTTTTGCAATAGTAGCAAAACATTTGCGTTTTTATATTCTGATACCAGATTACTATGCGAAATATATCCACCATTATGCAAACAGTTGCTTAAGTAGGGTAAATTTTTTATGTAATTCAAAACACTTTCATCAACGGTACCATAAAGTTTCAACTGGAAGGAATTTGCAAAATCTTCATTTTCCTGGCAAATATCTTCAAGGGCATCCCACAAAAATTCAGGATTTCTATAATCTTGCAAAATCCCTGAATACAATAAAACAAATTCATTGCTATTTTCCTCTGGCATCTGGGCTATGCTAAAATCATCTTCATCAAAGCCATTGGTAATAACTTCAACATTTTTTGCTCCTAACCTTTCAAGGTCTTTAGCCCAATTAGAGCTTACGGTAATAATTTGATCTGCATTTGTCAATATTTTTTTTTCTAAGCTACGATGCCTTTTTATGGCTAGTTTGCCCAGATTAAATTCTTCTAAATAATCAATTTCCGACCAAGGATCTCTGAAATCTGCTAACCATTTTATGTTCAACTTTTTTTTCAGTTTCAAACCAATTAAATGAACACTATGTGGAGGGCCAGTAGTTATTACCGTATCAATGTTAGCATTTTTTAAATACTTAATAAGGTATTTTGTTGCAGGTCGCACCCAAAAGACTCTAGGGTCAGGGATTAAAATATTGCCTCTAATCCAAATTGATATGCGCTCGGTTATTGATTTCTTTTTACTTTTTGATAATAATCCACTATTAACTTTTTCATTTGCTTTTTTACCTGTAAATATTTTAAAAAGCTGATAAGGTTCCCAAATAGGGATTTTAATAACTTCCGTTTCACTTGATATATCATTTATTAATGAATTATCATAATTTGGGTATTCAGCATTTTCAGGAGCAACCACAATTGGCTTAATTCCATACTGTGGCAAATATTTCACAAATTTCAACCATCGTTGAACTCCACCACCTCCACTTGGGGGCCAATAATAAGTTATTATTAGTACTTTTTTCATTTCAACGTATACCGCCATTACCAAAGGTAGACGATCCTATTAAATATTAATATGTGGCTGCAAGATAATTAAATCAATTATTCTTTCAATAGAGTTGGCCGATCTATTAAGAATCATTACTTATTTTTAAACAGTCTTTAAAATTTCTTATATTGTTCACTCAATAAACCATTAAGGCATGTCATTTTCAGAATCTAAAATTATTGTTTCTATTGCCCCAACCACTTTAACACGTAAAGTGTCGGGAGTGGAAAAAAATGCTTACGGACCTCTTGATGCACTCGGCAGAATTGCAAAAGTGATTTGTATTACCGATTCAAAATCAACTCTCGAAGATCACACTTTTGAAATAAAACCCATAATTAAGCGCAATTCCTTTCGTTATATTTCTCTTAAAAATTATAAACTAATTTTAAATGAAGTAAGAACAATTAAACCCGGTAGCCTTTTATTGGAGCAACCTTTTTTAGGATTGATAACTTACTGGATTGCAAAAAAAACGAATACACCATATTTTGTACATGCTCACAATATTGAATACTTGCGATTTAAATCTTTGGGAAGGTCGCGTTGGCCATTTGTTTGGTTTATTGAAAAATTCACATTAAAACGAGCAAAAGGAGTATTTTTTGTTACTAAGGTCGATAGAGATTTGGCCATTAAAAAACTTCGGTTAGATAAGAGCAAGTGTTTTGTTACCCCATATGGTGTTCCACAGCAAAAAGCTATTGAGTTAAAAGAACAGAAACAAAATGAAATAAAACAAAGGCACGCAATAGAGTTAGATGAGACCATATTTATGTTTTTTGGTGCGCTTAAATACATACCTAATATTGAGGCTATTGAAATAATTGTTCAAGAATTGCTGCCTCGTATGAAAAAACAATACCAAAACAAATTTAAGATACTAGTATGCGGTGCGGGCGTATCTGATGCTTATAAAAAGCAGCTTGAAGAAGTAGACAAAGATCATTTTATTTATGCAGGGTTTGTAAATAATATTGACGAATACATTCAAACGGCTAATGTGGTTATGATTCCTGTATTAAACCGAGGAGGAATAAAAATTAGAATTATTGAAGCTTTAGGGTTTAATAAGAATGTAGTGTCTACAAACACAGGTGCAATTGGTGTTGACCCTGAGCATTGTGGAACAAAACTTTACATTGCTGCCGATAATAATTGGGATAGGTTTACCGAAATGTTAATTGAGGCAACAAAAAATAATACATCAATTCCTGAAAAGTTTTTTGAATATTATAGTTGGAAGGCCGTTGCTCAAACAATGCTTAATAAAATTGCTAAATAATGTGTATTTTTAACAAATACACAAAAAGATTACAAAAAATAAAATAATTTTGCCGAATTGTAGTTTAAATGAAAGAAAAACAATTTTGCTTTGCAGATATTTAAAACTTTATATTCCAAGTCGGTATTTTTAATTTTTGTAGCACTATTAATAAATAGCTGTTCTACCAAGAAAAATACACCCATAACACGAACATACCAT
Source organism: Salinivirgaceae bacterium (assembly GCA_027858735.1). Lineage (GTDB taxonomy): Bacteria > Bacteroidota > Bacteroidia > Bacteroidales > SZUA-534 > GH45. The sequence goes on along the minus strand of JAQICC010000232.1, from coordinate 11,219 downwards.
AATCTTACCTCATATTACAATGTTTATTTCAATGGTAAGGAAGCCTTAAAAAGTGGAATTAAGAAAATTGATGAAGGGTATAAGGATAATTATTCCTTAATACTGCCGATTTTTAAGTTTAGCGATAATGAGGCTGTTCGGGTTAGTTATGGTGATATGAATCGCGTAATTGAAAAAGGGTCAAAATGTATCAGGAAACATTCCATTACTGAAAAACCGAAACGTAAAGAGGGTAAAAGTAGAGATGAAAAGTACAAAGAGTTTTACGATCAGAAAGAATTTGTAAAATGGATTGATGACTCGTACTTGCTTATTGGGAAAGGACATTTTTACAAACATGATCATTATCCTGCCATTGAGAATTTTAATTACATAGTTAAAGAGTATTCTAATAAACCCATTAAATATGATGGATATTTGTGGCTAGCTCGCACCTATACTTTAATGGAAAAGTACGATCGAGCTTTCGAATTTCTAAAAAAGGTAGAAGCTGAAAAAGATAAAGTGCCTGATTACTTAGTGGGACCCTTTGCCGCTACTCAAGTTGATGTGTTAATTCGTACAAAGCAGCACGACAGTGCCATTCCTTACTTGCTAATTGCCATTGAAAACACAAAAGACAAAAAGAAGAAAGTTCGCTATCAATATATTCTTGCTCAGTTATATCAAACCATTGATGAAATTAAAAAGGCATATGATGCTTATGGGGTAGTAGTTGACCTGAAGCCAAACTATGAAATGACCTTTAATGCGAGAATAAACCGGGCAAGTATTTTTAATGCCACTGCTCAAGATAGTCGTCAGCTTCAGAAAGAGCTATACAAAATGCTTAAAGATGACAAGAATATTGATTTTAGAGATCAAATATATTATGCGCTGGGAAATATAGCTTTCAATGAATCACGCGATAGCGAGGCCATTGATTTTTTCATTTTGTCTGCCAATGCAAGCACTGAAAATACGAACCAAAAATCATTATCGTATTTAGCTGCTGCTGATATTTACTTTGATCGTCCAGATTATCGTAATTCGCAGATGTACTACGATAGCTCAATGGTTTTTCTTTCTAAAGAATATCCCGATTATGTTCAAATTAAAAATAAAAGCTCAAACTTAAATGAGCTTGTCCAAAACCTTGAGATAATTGAACGCGAAGATAGTATTCAAAAAATAGCGGCACTTAGTGAGGCTGAAAGAAATATTAAGATTGATAGAATTATAGCCGATCTTATGGCTCAAGAGCAATTAGAAAAAGAACTGCTTGCTCAGCAGCAGAGAGATATAATGCTTGCGGAACAACAAGGTCGTCAAATGGATAAGGAGTCTGCTGGGCAGTGGTATTTTTATAATCCTTCAATGTTAAGTTTGGGCCAATCGGAATTTAAAAAGAAGTTTGGCGACAGAAAGAATGAGGATGATTGGAGGAGAAAGAATAAAACGGTGATGGATTGGGATAGTTTTGGGGAAGATGGTGAAGTAAATGCCGATTCTTCTGAAAATATTTACAGCAATAAAACGCGCGAATATTACTTGGTTGGTTTGCCATTGACCGATTCGGCAATGCAGGTTTCTGAACAAAAAATTGAAGAAGCTTATTACGATATAGCTACACTTTATAAAGAAAAATTTAATGATTTTACATTAAGCATTAATGCATATCTTGAATTGCTTAAATCATATCCTCAAACAGAATTTAGACTTTTAACCTATTATAATTTGTATAAGCTATATTTCTTAGAGAAAGATTACAAAAAAGCCGAAGAATATAAAAACTTGGTGATAAACGAATATCCCAGTAGTGAATATGCAAAGGTGTTGAGCGATCCGGATTACTTTAAACAGCTTGAAAAAATAGAAAATCAAGTCAAGTTTATTTATCAAGCAACCTATAAATATTTTATAAACGATAACTGCGATGAGGTTTACTATAATTATCGATTTGCCGATTCGGCTTACAGCGAAAGTAAATTAATTCCAAAATTTGCACTTTTAGCCACTTTATGTAGTGGCCATTCAGGCGATACTATTGCATTTAAAGATAGTTTATCATCATTCCAATTGCGATATCCCAATACGGAAGAAGCTACTTATGCGCAAGAGGTATTGGCAGCTCTTGATAGAGATATTCGTGAGGTTATTTTAGAAGAGGAGGTATTTGGTGGCGATTTAGCTACACTTGAGAACATGGATTCAATTGATGTATCGATGTACAATTTTAGGCCTGATAGTGTTCATTATTATATTGTTGTTGTATCGAATGAAAAAGCCGATGTAAACAGGGTTAAATTTAATTTGACAAACTTTAACCTTGATTATTACTATTTTCTTGAGTTTAATTTAGAAAGCGAGTTGCTTTCAGCTGATTATAGTATGGTAACGGTTACAAGGTTTAAAAATAGGAATATGGCCAACAATTATTTCGAATCGGTTAAAATTGCAGGTGAAATATTCGAAGGGATTGACAAAGATGCCTATAGAGAGTTTGTGATTTCGAGAGAAAACTATAAAGTCTTTTTACAAGATAAAAATTTGCTACGCTACCAGAAGTTTTTCGATGACAATTACCTAAAATCTGCCAAGTAAGGAAAAATCTTTACCCAATATATTAATTTTGTTTACTTGTGCTGAGCAACTTTTTCTAAGAGGTTCCGTTAGAGTAATACATAATACTTAATTATCATGAGAGAAATTGAAATTCTTTGGGTAGACGACGAAATAGATTTGTTAAAGCCACATATTATCTTTTTAGAATCGAAAGGGTACAAACTTGAAACAGCGAATAATGGCTATGATGCCATTGATTTGGTTAAAGAAAAATCGTTTGATCTGGTTTTCCTCGATGAAAATATGCCAGGACTTACAGGTCTTGAAACCCTTTCAAAAATATCGGACATTCGTTCTGGTATTCCAATAGTAATGATTACGAAGAGTGAAGAGGAATATATTATGGACGAAGCCATTGGTTCTAAAATTGCCGATTATTTAATAAAGCCGGTAAATCCTAAACAGATTTTAATGGCTATTAAAAAGATAACCGACAAGAGGCGTTTGGTAAGTGAAAAAACTACGTCAAATTATCAGTCGCAGTTTGGACAGTTAGGTCTTCAAATTAGTGACTCAATGACAGCGAGTGAATGGAAAGAGACCTATAAAAAACTTGTTTATTGGGAACTTGAGCTTGAACAGAGTGGGGGGCAACAAATGGATGAGGTTTTACAAATGCAAAAATCGGATGCCAATAACAGTTTTACCAGATTCATTAAGAAAAATTATACCGATTGGTTTGAATCCGATTCAGAGGATAAACCGGTAATGTCGCCCAATATTTTCAGGAATAAAGTTTTTCCAAGCTTGAAGAACGATGAACAAGTTGTAACTATTTTAATTGATAATTTGCGTTTTGATCAGTGGAAAACAATTGAGCCTTTACTAACGGAGTTTTATTCAGTAAAAGAGGAGGATTTATTTTTTAGCATTTTGCCCACTGCCACTCAATATGCTCGAAATTCAATGTTTGCAGGTTTAATGCCTTCTGAAATTGAGAAATTGCATCCTGAATTATGGGTAAATGAAGATGATGAGGGTGGAAAAAATCAGTTTGAAGCGGAGCTAATGCAAAAGCAAATGTCGCGCGTTGGAATTAACGCATCGTTTTACTATGATAAAATTACCAATATTGACAAGGGTAGAAAGCTTTTGCAGAATGCTTCAAAAATACTTGATCATCAGTTTTCGGTCATTGTTGTAAATTTTGTTGATATGCTTTCGCATGCGCGTACCGAAATGGAAATGATACGTGAACTGGCAGGTGATGAGTCGGCATACCGAAGTATCACACTATCGTGGTTCGAACACAGCACATTGTATGAATTGTTAAAGAATTTAGCTTCAAAAAATGTAAAGGTGAATATTACTACCGATCATGGTACTATACGTGTTAATAATCCGGTTAAAGTAACAGGCGATAGAAATACGAGTACAAATTTGCGTTATAAACAGGGTAAATCGTTAAGTTACAATTCAAAGCAAGTATATGAAATTACAAATCCGCAGTCAGCACATTTGCCAAAGTTAAATGTTAGTTCATCGTATATTTTTGCCCATAACGATGACTTCTTTGCTTACCCAAATAATTATAATCATTATGTAGGCTATTATAAAAACACATTTCAGCATGGAGGAATTTCTATGGAGGAAATGCTAATACCTTTTATAACACTTGAGCCTTAGTAGAGCCTCTCCAAAAAGTCGAGAGTTTGAGCTAAAAAGTCAACGGCTTGGTTCAAAGGTCTCGAGTTTATGTTGAACTCAGGCTACATGCATAAAAACAATTCCCAATTAGCAATTAGTTAATTGGGAATTGTTTTTAAACTATTTTGTATTTATTTTTTATGTGTACCATCGCAAAAGGGTTTGTTGCCTGATTTTCCACAGCGGCATAAGTAAACCTTATCTGCCGAAGCTAGAACATTTCCGTCAACCCCTTTAATTCGAAAGTTCCCTTCAAAAACCAGGGGGCCGTTTTTAATTGCTGTTACTTTATTTGGTGTGCTCATTTTTTTAGAGGTTTAAGATTAAAAATTGTCAGGAAAAAAGCCTTCTTTGTTGTGTTTTCCATCACAAAAAGGCGGGTTTTTGCTTAATCCACATCGGCAAAATGAGGTTATACTTTTTACGTTTTGTTCGCTACCATCCTCTTTTATAATTGTAAATTTACCTTCGGCTAGTATTGGTCCATTTCTCATGATACTAAAATTCACTGTTTCAGCAACACTTGGTTTTGGTGTATTAGAGGCTTCAATATTACCATTCTCTATTCTATCATAGGTAAGGGCATCAGTAGGGCATCTATCAACGATATCAATAATGGCAGCTGTTTCACCTTCAGAAAGGTCAATCCAAGGCCTACGCGATGGATCAAATACTTTTCTTAATTCTCTGAAACAAGTACCCGCATGTACGCATTCGCGAGGTTTCCAATGCACGGTTATTTCATCGTTTGAATAACTTCGTTCTTTTTTATCCATAGTTTATATCAATTCAATATTCGAAAAAAAAGAGGGGAAAATATTTCTCCTCTGTGCTAATCAACTAACAATTGTTGGCGAAAATGGTTTTAAAATATTTTAGAAGGCCACTGTTAATAGGTTAATATCTTGATAAGGAAGACCAAATCGATTACCTATACTTTCTTTAGTTAAAACGCCATTATAAATGTATATTCCTGAGCGTACACCTCTGTGATTTTTTATGAGTGAATTCATTCCTCCGGCATCGCCTAGTTCAAGTATTATTTGACCCAGTATATTGCTTAAGGCATATGAAGCTGTGCGTGCAACTCTTGAGGGGATATTTGGAACACAATAATGTACTACATTATGCTCATGGTAAACCGGATTTTTGAAACTTGTAATTCGTGACGTTTCAAAGCATCCTCCATGGTCAATTCGCAAATCAACAATTACAGAATAGGGTTTCATTTGTTTTACCGCTTCTTCACTCACCAGAAAAGTTTGAATATCTTTTTCAAAGGCAATAGCACCAATGGCTACATCGGCTGTTTTAAGTGCTTTTGCCAAAATTCTGGGTTGTAAAATTGAGGTAAATATTCTAGCACCTAAGCGTTCTTGCAATGCACGTAAGCGGTATACCGATCCATCAAAAACTTTTACAGTAGCACCAAGTCCTAATGCGGTACGAGCCGCAAATTCGCCTGCAGTACCTGCACCCAGTATTACTATATCGGTAGGGCTAATACCACTAATGCCTCCAAGCATTTCACCTTTACCATTATTTGCATTGCTTAAATATTCAGCAGCAATTAATATCGATGTGGTGCCAGAAATTTCCATCATGCTCTGTTCAATCGGAAATACAGCTTCTTTTCTATCCATTAAATATTCAAAACCTAAAGCAGTTACCCGCTTTTTCGTTAGTTTTTGAATATATTCTGCCGATTGGGTTGCAATTTGAAATGAACTAATTATTACTTGATTTCCTTTTAGAAGACTTATTTCTTTCTCGTTTAAAGGAGCAACTTTAACAATGATATCACATTTATAAATCTCTTCTCTATCTTCTACAATTAGACCGCCAACTTCACTGTACATCATATCATTAAAATTGGACTCTTTACCCGCCTCTTTTTCAATAATAACATCGTGGCCATTGCATACCAATAATTCTACAGCATGTGGAGCCAAGGCTACTCTGCTCTCATCTTTAGCCCATTCTTTAGCAACAGCAATTCGTAATGTTTTCTTTTTGCGGCCTATTTCCAACATCTCTTCTTGTGGCATTAGACTCTCTTTTCTTAAAGGAAAACCAGGAATATCAGCATTACCCATCATAGTTTTGGTGTGTGTTTAATTTATGGTGAACGAAGTTAAGCCAAAATGTGGATTTTAGCAATAAGGTGCTTGAACTAATAGAAAAGACGGGAAGATCAATAAAGTTAAAAACTTATTTCACGCGAATCATCTTCCAAAACCTTAATGGTAGCTTTTAACATAGTCTCTGGTAGCAATTCTTCAACCAGTTCCGGCCATTCTACAAAGCAATATTCATCAGAATAGAAATAGTCCTCATATCCAATATTAAAAGCTTCTTCAATATCTTTTATTCGATAGAAATCAAAGTGAAAAATTTTATAATCACCAGTAGTATAGTATTCATTAATTAATGAGAATGTTGGACTGGTAGCAACATCAGTAGATTTTAATAATATACAGAGTTCTTTTATGAATGTAGTTTTTCCTGCACCCATGTCACCGTAAAATGCAACATGTTTTATTCCCTTATTTTGATCAAGGAAATCTTTTGCAGCTTTTTTTATTCCATTTAAGTTCGAGAAAACTATTTTACCCATTGTTTGTATATTTTAAGGATGCAAATATAAGTATTGTTGTTTCAAATAGTATATTTCATTATGAACAATGTTTATATTTAATAGGGATTGTATTGTTTAGAGGTTGATGCTTTTTAATTCTTAAAAATTATTGTATTCTTGAATGTAGAATATAATGCTCAAATTGAAAGATAATGTATTCTATTTCTTTGGTTCACTTAATTTAATATCTTATGAAGTTTATAAGCTTTTTATTGTTGGTTTTTTTAATGATTACAGTTTCGTGTAATTTCAGAAAATCATCTACTGAAACAATTGTTGATTCACAATGGGTTTCATTGTTCAATGGGAAAGATTTAACCGGATGGACTTCGAAGATATCGGGTTATGAATTAGGTGAGAATTATGCAAATACATTTAGAGTTGATAATGGAATATTGAGTATTCGTTATGACCAGTATGATAATTTTAGCAATGAATTTGGAGCATTGTATTATAACAAGCAGTTTTCAAACTATCGATTACGAGTTGAATACCGATTTGTTGGAGATACAGTTCCTGGAGCTCCCAAATGGGGGTTTCGTGATAGTGGAATTCAATATCATGGGCAGGATCCAAAAACCATAGGTGTAAAACAGGCATTTCCAGTATGTTTAGAATATAACTTGCATGGAGGAAATGGAAGTGATGAAAGACCCGTTGGTGAGATTTGTGCAAATGGTATAAGTGTTGTAATTGATGGAAAGAAAACGGAAGCTTATAGCACATCGCCAAAGGTTGCTCATACTTTCCATGGAGATCAGTGGGTAACAGCAGAAATAGAATGTAAGAATGGTGAGTTTAAACATTTTGTAAATGGCGAGGAAATAATGGAGTATACCAATCCGCAATTTAAGGCAAACCACGAGTTAGGTAAACTGTTTTATAATCAACAAAATAACGCAGTTTCAAAAGGTTATATTTCTCTACAATCGAATAGCCATCCTATTGATTTTAGGAAAATTGAGATCCAGGAATATTAATGAACATATCAGAAAAACATTTAGCTTTTTTAAAGGATAAGGTTGCAGCCTTACCCGCTAATCCTGGAGTTTATCAGTATTTTGATGAACATGGAAAAATTATTTATGTGGGTAAAGCCAAAAATATAAGAAAAAGAGTATCGTCGTATTTTACAAAAGCTCATGATAGCGCTAAAACCCGAATTTTAGTGCGAAATATTCGTGAAATAAAACACATTGTTGTTGACACTGAGCAAGATGCCTTGCTTTTAGAAAATAATTTAATAAAAAAGTATCAACCGCGATATAATGCTTTATTAAAAGACGATAAAACCTTTCCGTGGATTTGTGTAAAAAATGAACCCTTTCCGCGTGTTTTTTCCACCCGTAATTTTATTCGTGATGGCAGTACCTATTTTGGTCCTTATACAAGTGGACGAACCTTAAAGGTGATGCTTGATTTTATTCGTCAGCTGTTTCCATTGCGAACATGTACTTTAAATTTAGCTCCTGTTCAAATAGCTAAAAATAATTATAAAGTATGTCTTGAACATCATATTGGAAATTGTTTGGGACCATGTATAGGGGAGCAAAGTGAAGAAAATTACCAACAGAATATCGAAAGTATAAAAAACATTTTGAAAGGAAATATCGGACAGGTAATAAAGTTACTTAAAGAGAAAATGACTGAATTAAGTCAGGATTATAAATTTGAAGAGGCCCAAAAGTTAAAAGAAAAATTAAACCATTTAGAAAATTATCAGGCTAAATCAACTATTGTTAGCCCATCAATTCATAATGTCGATGTTTTTTCTTTTGTTGAAGATGAAGGTAGTGCCTATGTAAATTTTTTAAAGGTAGTGAACGGTGGAATTATTCAAGTTCATACGATTGAGCTTAAAAAACGTACTGAAGAAGAGAAAGAATCACTTTTATTAACTGCAATTGTTGAAATTCGTCAACGCTTTCAAAGTACCTCACGTGAAGTAATTGTTCCTTTTAATGTCGATTTTGAATTGGAAAATACGAAATTTTTAGTGCCAAAGCAAGGCGATAAAAAAAAGTTGCTCGACTTAAGCATGCGTAATGCATTCTATTACAAGCAAGAAAAATTAAAGCAGACTATGAGTCGCAGTCCGCAAAAGCGTGTAGAAAGGGTAATGGAAACCATAAGAACCGATTTGCGATTGAAAGATCAACCTGTTCATATTGAGGGCTTCGATAATTCAAATATACAGGGAATCAATCCTGTGGCAAGTTGTGTGGTTTTTAAAAATGGGAAACCAAGTAAGCGAGAATACCGTCATTTTAATATTAAAACGGTAGTAGGGGCTGACGACTTTGCATCAATGGAAGAGATTATTTACCGAAGGTACAAACGCCAGGTTGACGAAAACAATACACTGCCGCAGTTAATTGTAATTGATGGAGGAAAGGGGCAATTGGGTGCCGCAGTAAATAGCTTACGAAAGCTTGACTTAATGGGAACAATAGCTGTAATTGGGATTGCTAAAAGATTAGAAGAAATTTATTTTCCTGGCGATTCTGTGCCTATTTATCTCGATAAAAACAGCGAGTCGCTAAAAATTATTCAGAATATACGAAACGAATCGCATCGTTTTGGAGTTAATTTTCATCGGCAGAAACGTTCAAAAGGATTCATTAAATCGGAGCTCGAAAATATTGCAGGTATTGGCGAAAAATTAATTGAAAAATTACTTACTGAGTTTAAATCAGTTGATGCAATAAAAAGCAAAAGCATTGATGAACTTTCAGTTGTAATTGGAAAGGCAAAAGCAAAATTAGTAAGCGATTACTTCAACAGAAGCTCTTAGTTTTTACTCTAATTTTTAAGGGTGAATACTTCTATTATTTTGAGGTGTAAAAAATTCAATTTTACCACATTTGGAGCACAGGTATAAATCAAAGTTTTCGCTATTTACAAAAGCCTCAAAAATGTTACCAAATACGCCAACTTTTGCTCCTTCATGAAATTTATATTGGCCAGTAAATAGCTAGGGGATATTGCATCTAAGACAATCAACTTCTCGGCTTCCTTCAGTAATTTCTTTTATCTCAATAATTTTATTTTATCGAAAGAGCCACATACTTATCGAATTCATCACCATCAGGAACGGCCCTTAAAACCATAATTTCTACATTTTCTGCAATACCATCAATTCCAATTTCATTATTTCGGTTAGCAGCAATTATTCCGGCAACAAAACTCCCATGGTCTGCTCTCGTTCCTTTCATATCATTATTACCATATTTTGCATCATTGTAGTCTTCAATATTATCATTTATAATAGAACGGGCATTAAGGTCTAAGTTTAGATGTTTAGTTAAGTATTGCTCATTCCTTTCAAGTAAATTGTGGAGCATTGAATACGTAAAACCACGTTTAAAAAGTTTTTCCAAGAATTTAAGTGCATTTGCTTCCTCTTTGCTCGAGGTGTTAACTTTAGCCAGATCATCTAGTTTCGGATTTGAACTTTTTGTGTATGGCTTTAATAATTCGATTGATTCAGACAGCCTTTCCTGAAATTTTGCATAACTCTCTTTTTGTTTTTCATATTTGTTTAATTCTTCCTCATAATTCTTTTTACACATGGTATACATCGTGTAGTCAGAAAGTTCATCAGAAGTTAATTTGCTTATGTCTGGTACCGAATCATATAATTCTTTGTAAGTATTAATAATACGAACATATTCCATGTTTTCCACATTAATATTTTCGCCTTTACTGTTACCAAGAAAATTCCAGCCATGAATGTCATCAATAAATCCGTTGTTATCATCATCTATTCCGTTTTCGGCTATTTCATTGGAGTTAATCCAAATTTTTCCTTGTAAGTCTTCATGGTAAATGTCTACTCCTCCGTCAATTACTGCAACCACTATTTTCTTTTGGGGAGTTGCATCTTTCAAAAGTTCAAAATACGCTTTTTGAACACTGGCACCAACCACTTTATTTTCCTTTATATCAAGGTTGTACCAATTCAAATTAGTTGAATTTAAAGAGTCAATTGTTGTACCATCATTTTTATTGTCGTGCTTATTTCCATATAAATTAACCGACGATATTATGGCAATAAAAATGAATAAGGAATAAATTTTCATGGGTGCAATATTTTAATGTTTTTTATTTAGAAAAGCCTGCTTTTAGGATATGGCCTTCACTTATCTAATGCTTTTACCTTGGTTTGATTTAAAGTAAATATATAATATTAATGGTATTACTACCAATTTGGGTGCACGACAAATTTCCCTAAATCGAAAAATATTGGCTTTCGTTATTCTATCCCGACCCTAAAGGAAGACAACAAAAGCCAATATTTTTCGAAGTCCCCTTTAGGGGATCTAGGGGT
>JAQICC010000198.1 GCA_027858735.1 Salinivirgaceae bacterium | reverse complement strand
TAAAATAATCTATGCAGCTTTTTTCATCTTGAAACCGTTCGCTGAAATCAAATAAATTCATAATTGTTTTTCAACAAAGATATAAATTTTACTTGGGTATAATTGCGGATAGTCATTTTCTTTAAATGCCCAGTCTGTCGATGAAATAAAAGCCAACCGTACCACTTATATTTGCGGAGAGGGCAGTGGGCTAACACTTAAAAAAGCCGATCAGGAAGCCCTAGCTATGCTAATTTCTCAAATATCAACTCACGTTGAAAGCAACTTCACGCTGTTAAAGGAAGAGATGTCCCAGAATGGCAATAGCGAAGAATTCAATGAAACCTTTAACTCAGTTATAAACACCTACTCGAATGCTACTCTTAAAAATACAGAGCGCATAGTTTTAGGTAACGAGCCAGATGCTAAAGTATTCAGGTATATAAAGCGTGACGAAATAGTCAAGGTATTTCAAGATAGAAAGGATAAAATAATTGGATTTACAAAAAATGCTGAAAAATCAATCGAGAAAAAGCAGATTGCTGATGGCCTTCGCTATTATTATTGGGCATTAACCTTGCTTAAAAGTCACCCCGAAGGTGGAGATATTGAATACATTGACCAGACAGGGCAAAAGCACTTGTTGGCTACTTGGTTACCCATGCAATTAAACAATGTTTTTGCTGCAATTGATATTAGTGTAGTTGACAAAGAAACAGAAGACGGATATGCTCTGTATACAATGGACATAAGGCATGATAACTCTCAAATCGAGAATTTTGATTATTCATATTGGGATGGTACCGACTGGAGCAATTTAATTAGTGCGCGAAATGGTGTTGGATTAGTTGAATTGTATGGAGTTGCTACCGATACTGAAAAACTAAAGATAAAAGCAGAGTATATATTTGAAGGCGAAGCCCGAATTGACAGAGAGCTGGAAGATGTACTAAGCAAAATTGATCCTGTTCCGTTTCGTAGCAGCTATTACACCATTGCAGCCAAAGCGACTGAAACCATAGAACAACCTAAAAAAGCCCTTGATGATTCAAAGCTAACCTCAGTTCTAAACAATGAAACATATAAAAAATCGATTGAGAAAATAATTGAAGCCATTAAAGGGAAAACTTATAGTGTGTCACAAAATGAATTTACAACTGAAGGTTATAGCATTTTTACCAAGTTAATTGATTATGGGAATGCCAAAGTAATAGGAAGCCCCGAACTGAGTTTTATTGAATTCGAAGAAAATGTAATTTGCCGTGCTGTACCCATGAGTTTTAATTTCAAGAGCAATAATAAGCAGTTTATTGAAGATGTGGTTTTTCATTTTAATAAATCGGGGAAGGTGGAAAACTTATCTTTTGGTTTATCGCATGCGGCATTAAATGATATAATTCAAAAAGATGTATGGAAAGAACGCGACCGACTGATATTGGTGAACTTTCTAGAAAATTACAAAACAGCTTATGCACTCAAACGCATACACTACATAGAACAAATTTTTGCCGATGATGCTCTTATTATTACAGGATCGGTTGTAAAAGTAAAGCCTAATGAAATTAACAGATACCAAAGCAACCGAATAATAAAATACAACAAGCAAACGAAACAGCAATACATAAAAAATCTAAGGTACTCATTTGGTAGCAAAGAGTATATCAACTTGAAATTTGAACAAAGTAAAATTCGCAAAGCAGGTAAGGGGGGTGACATTTATGGGGTTCAAATTAAACAGAACTATTTCTCAGCCAATTATGGTGATGTGGGCTACCTTTTTTTAATGGTTGATTTGAATAATCCAGACGAACCTATTATTCATGTACGAACCTGGCAACCCGATATTGAAACAAATGATAGCGTTTACGGATTAAGTGATTTTAACTAAACTATGTACTACCGGCTTCCATCCGGTTCAATGATATAACAAGACATGAAAAAACTCCTCACAATACTAGCACTACTGCCTTTATTTATTGCAGCTCAAAACATATCAGTTAAAAGCTTTAAAAGCGTACCCGATGATATGACAGCCCGTGTAACCAACGCTGTAACAGACCAAAACGGCGACAAATGCGCCCTAATAAAAGTGCGCACAACACAAACAGGTTTTGTGTTTGAAGGCGACATGCTGGGCATTACAAAAACAATACAAGAAGTAGGCGAAATATGGATTTATCTGCCTGCAAAAGCAAAAAGAATTACCATTAAACATGCTAAACTGGGTGTGCTTGATAATTATTTATACCCCGTAAGCATAAAAGAAGCCACCGTTTATATACTTGAACTTACAACCGCAAAAGTTACCACAGTGGTTGAAGAGTATGTAATACCTACCAATTGGCTTATTGTAAGCTCGGAACCCGAAGGTGCCGATGTTTATATTAACGATGTAAACAAAGGAATAACCCCCTTTCAGCAAGAAATGGAAGAAGGGGAGTATTCGTACTTAATAAGTACCAATTTATACCATGCTGAGGCCGGCAAATTTACCATTAGTGCCACAGGTGAACGCACACAATTAAAAGCTACCTTAAAGCCCAACTTTGGTTATGCGAAAATTACAACTACACCCGAAAGTGCTACCGTTTATTTGAATGGTGCACAATTGGCTAATACCACACCCTGCACCACCAACCGATTAAAACCCGGTAAGTACACGCTTGTTGTTAAAAAACCCATGTATTTTGATGAAACCAAAGAAATAACCATTATTGATGGGCAAACCATTGATGTAGCAATAACTTTACGACCAACTTTTGGAGGTTTTACCATAAATTCGCAGCCGGAAAGTGGTGCCACAGTATTTTTAGATGGACAAAGCACCTCTAAAGTTACGCCATGCACACTAAGCAAACTTAGTAATGGTGAACATACCATTACGTTGCGTAAAGAATGGTATCAGCCTAAAACCGAAAAGATAAATATACTGGCCGGGCAAAACCAGGAAACAACCATAACATTACAACCTACTTTTGGAACATTAAATGTAACCGCCGAACATAATGCAAATATATACATTGATAATGAATTTAAAGCCAATGGCAATTGGGAGGGTAGGCTTATAGCAGGTTACCATACCATTGAAGCAAAACTGGATAAACACACGCCCGACTCTAAAAAAGTAAATATTGAACTGGGGCAAACAAGCAATTTAAGCTTACACCCGGCTCCGCAATATGGTAGCCTTAAAATTGTAACCAACCCGTTTGATGCTATTATAAAACTGAATGATAAAGAGCAAGGTTTATCACCTAAAAACATAAACAATTTATTGGTTGGCACCTACAACCTTAGCCTTACAAAAACAGGCTATGGTACTATAAGCAAAAGCATTACCATAACCGAAGGGCAAACCACTACCATAAACGAAACCCTGCCCAATGGCAAACAAATAACCATAAACAGCCAACCCCAAGGTGCAACATTATTCCTTGCAGGGCAAAGCAAAGGTGTTACCCCCCAAACATTAACCTTAGGTTTTGCCGACCATGCCTTAAAATTAGTAAATGGTGAAAAAACAGTGGAGCAAATTATTACCATAAGCCAAACAGGTAAAACCAGTTGGAGTTTTGATGTAAGTGAAAGTGAACCATTAGTTGACTCTCGTAACAACCAAACATACAAAACAGTAAAAATAGGTAAGCAAACTTGGATGGCAGAAAACCTTAACTATAAAACAACCAACAGCTATTGTTACGATGACAATACAAGCAATTGCCAAAAATATGGCCGTTTATACACCTGGCAAGCAGCTAAAAATGCTTGCCCAAGTGGCTGGCATTTACCAAGCGATGGCGAATGGAAACTCTTAGAGAAACAACTGGGTATGAAACTAAAAAAAACAGACAAAATAGGTTATCGTGGCACTAACCAAGGTAGGGAATTAAAGGCCACCAGTGGTTGGAACAGTAATGGAAATGGAACCGAATTCTATGGATAATCCAAATTTTCTTTTAAAAATTATTATACTTTTATACATGTTATCTGAAGAGGACATGAGCTCTGCTGAGGAGCAACTCATCAGCAATAAGATAACCAGATGAAGATGAGCTGAACCCTGCGGTTCAGCTTTTTTTAGGTTTTCTTTAGCCATTTAACAGAAAAAGATGTTTTATGCTGCTAATGTTAAGCTTTGATTATAATTTTTATCATACTTCTCTCCGCTTTGAACTACAGCGCATACCCTGTGAATAATTTTGTTTTTTACATTGTTTATTACTTTCATTTTATGCTTTCCTTCATTTACTTTCCTTTCATAATATTCTTTGATTACTGGATCATATCTTATAGCATTTAAAGCACACATATGCAGTAGCGTTTTGAGTTTTTTGTTTGCATAATGGCTAATCTGTGTCTTGCTCCTAATGCTTGTTCCAGAGTTCTTTGCGAATGGAGCAATTCCACAATAACAAGATAGCTGTCTGGGATTATTAAAAGATTCGAAACCGTTTGTGTACACCAACAAGTATATCGTGGTTTGCATTCCAACGCCTACCACTGATGATATTAGGTTATAAAGCCTTTTAAGTTCCGGGTCATTATTTAGCAAAATAGTCATTTTATTCTCAATACATTTGAGCTGAGCCTTCATTGCATAAATTATTTCTTTACTTGACTCATCAATGTATGTTACTGTTTCACAGTTCTTTTTTACTCGTTTTAGTTCTTTTACAGGAACGGATAACTGCGTGATGGCCTTAGTTAGTCTGTCTTTATAGCGAACAAGTTCCCTAATTCTTAGTAAGACATCATTTTTAGGTTTATATAATTTTACACGATCCATAAAACGAGAGGCATATAAAGCGATACGGTAGGAATCTATTTTGTCATTTTTATCCCTATTAAATCCGCTTGATAATTTTATTTGCGATGGGTTTTCCAGCCACAAATCTAAACCTGCTTCATTTAACACCAATGCTGTTGTCATGGTATATATACCTGTATATTCTCCACAAAACAACCAATCTATTGATTGTGGATAGAATGATCTTACCCACTTAATCATTTCCTTGCAACCTTCTTCTGAATTTAAAAATTGCTTATAATACTTCAAATCAGTATTCTTAATACTAAAACAAGTAACATCTAAGGTTAACTTAGAAAAATCAATTCCAATAATTACTTTCTTTTTCATACTTTTAAATGTTTTACTGGATTAACCAAAAGCTTTTGGTACTAACACCCTTATTAGGTTTTACCTACAATTCTATCTGGTATTCAAAGCTATGTCGGCAGAAGTCTAATTCGGTAGCTAGGTTCTTTCATGAAGTCCTGGATAGCTATTTAGTTTACTTCTACTGACTGATTAATCGATACTAAAATACAAAATCAATAACAATTAACCTTGGCAATGCAAACCTAAGGGATAACTATCGTGTACATTCTTGGAGCTTTCTTATCAGAGACCGAGTTTTCTTGCACGCACTAATTAATTGGTTTTGAAATGAATATTTTGGTTGTTTTTTTATTTCAAATCTAAATAATAAATTTGAAACATGCCCAAAAAAAGTGCGAAGTTTATAAACTTCGCACTAAATCATTATCCAAATTAACCATAAACCCAAATGATTAGTTTATATTTCGTACCAGTCGAACATGGTTATATATTCTTACGCAATCACCCTGAGGCCCATGACCATCTATATATTCTGAAGGATCACCAGCTTTAGGATCGCTACGCTGTGCGCCTGCACCATGCACATCAATCCAATTTGTTTCATCGCTCATTGAAGCCGATTTGCCAGGAGGTGGTGGAGGCATATCATCAGGACCTTCGGTAGACATATTACCCATGCAGCGACCAAAGGAAACATATGCTCCCCAGGCACCTTCATAGCCTGTTGTCCAATTGCCATGAGTTGTACTGCTCCAGTAAAACGGATAATCTGTTTCGCCAGCTTCATTCACAATTTCGCTGCAAGAGAACAATGGATCAATAGCGGCCGAATTGGTAGTTGCAGGTGAACGTGTATAGTCAACAATACTTTGTAATTCTTTAGCATCAGGCAAACGCCAATCAGAAAAGCCTGCAAATTCGATGTTTTCGGCATAACTCAAAGCATCTTGCCAAAGTACACCTTCATCGTTATCGTTTTGCATCCACATTAAGCCAGTAGCGTTATCAGTAATGGTTTTATCGCCATTATCTACAAAGTTATTTAATCCGTACGCTGTATTTCCGCGAACCAACAAATAATTGAAGGCTTTGTCTTGACCCATCATTTGCATTCCGTATCCTTTAATCCGACCATCGGCAAAGTTTACCCCAAAAACCAAACTCTCAACTTCTTGACTTACATAAATATTGGTAGTTGCACATTGCACATCAATTAAACGTTCACCAGCATCGGTATCGCCATAAGCATATTCAAAATAATCGGTATTAATAAAGGGGATTAAACCATCGGTATCAGTTCCTTCGTAACCGCTTATGTCGCGACCGCTAAATATGATTAATGAGTATTGTTCCTTAATCGTAGGTATACGCCAATCATCATAGCCAGCAGTGCTAGCTGTATCGTACATGGCTACAATTTCATTATAAGTAAGTTTATCATCGTAATCAATACTGCCATCGCTATTATGGTCGAACGAGTTTTGCCACATAAGGCCTGTTACCATATCGCTTACTGTTCCATCGCCGTTGTCGACATATTGTGGTGTGTTTCCAGGGTAATTTGCATTTTGTCCGTAAAAATCGTCACCAACTACTTGCGTTGATGCAATTGTGGAATTATCAAAAAATGTGTTTTGATTTGTACCTACAACTGGGTAACCTGTAATGTCAGGAAGTTCAGTACTTGTAGACTCTTCGGAATCGCTAATTGAGTCTTTTTCGCAAGCAGTTAATAAAACTGCAAATCCTAGTAAAAAAGAACTTAGTGCTCACCTAAATATAACTTCCAATTATAAAGATTATAAGTATCATGTAATATGTTTTTATTGGAACACATCTTTGGTTATAACAATCAGATTATCAAACACATTAAATAACTA
>JAQICC010000170.1 GCA_027858735.1 Salinivirgaceae bacterium | reverse complement strand
ACAACGGAAGATAAAGTCCCAAGCACTATAGCTACAAGTGCAATGACAAATATGAAATTTGCAAAAAGTGAATTTTGCGCCCCTAACGGCATCCACGCTTTAGTGAGGAAGAAAACAACAACCACTACAGTAATTGCAATATTGATATAATTTGACCACGATTTTTTTGATTCCGGCCATTTGTCTTCAAAGAAAGTATTAATTCCGTAGGCGCTTAAAGCCAAAGCAATATAATATCCTGTAAAGACAGATAGAAACAGGCCAGCAACGATGAGGAATAAGCTCCATATTTTTTTGTATTTGTTTTTATCAAAACGAATAGAAAATACCACATGGGCCAGAGTTGGAATAATAACTAAACCAATGAGCAGAGCCGCTAGCATCGTAAATGTCTTGGTAAATGCCAGTGGTCTGAAAAGTTTGCCTTCGGCGGCCTCCATAGCAAATACAGGAAGGAAACTTACAATGGTAGTTGATATAGCTGTAATGACAGCACCTGCAACTTCGGTAGTCGACTCGTATACAACATTAAGGAGTTGTTTTCCTCGGGCACCAATATTTTCGGGCAGTTCGATATGTCTTATAATATTTTCCGTAAAAACTATCCCCACATCCACCATTACGCCTATTGCGATAGCTATCCCCGAAAGGGCAACAATATTGGCATCTACACCAAATTGCCGCATCGTTATAAAAGTGATAAGTACTCCAATGGGCAATAAGCTTGATATTAAGAAAGAAGCCCTTAAGTTGAATACCAAAACAATGACTACCAGAATACTAATTAGTAATTCTAGGGAAATGGCTTCTTCTAATGTTCCTAAAGTTTCTTTTATTAATCCTGTGCGGTCGTAAAAAGGAATAATGGTAACTCTAGAAACAGTTCCGTCATCGAGTGTTTTACTTGGTAATCCCGGCTCTATTTCGGCAATTTTTGCTTTCACATTTTCTATTGCTTCCAAAGGATTTGCTCCATAACGAGCAACTACGACTCCTCCAACTGCTTCGGCACCTCCTTTATCGAGTCCACCACGTCTGGTTGCTGGCCCAAAATGAACTTTGGCAACATCTTTTAATCGAATAGGCACATTGTTCTTTACCGTAATCACACTTTTCTCAAGGTCTTCGAGGGTTTTAATATATCCACGTGCTCTGATTAAATATTCCACGCGGTTAAATTCGATGGTCCGAGCTCCAATGTCGAGGTTGCTATTTTTTACGGCTGCCATTATTTGCATCACGTTCACTCCGTGTGCTTTCATCGCAATGGGATCAATATCAACCTGGTATTCTTTGACGAATCCACCAATGGAGGCCACTTCGGCAACTCCTTTTGCCGCAGTTAAAGAATAGCGAACATAAAAATCCTGGATAGTTCTTAATTCCTGGGGATCCCAACCACCGGTTGGTTTGCCATTTTTATCCCTGCCTTCGAGTGTATACCAATAAACTTGCCCCAGGGCAGTTGCATCAGGACCTAAAGCCGGGGAAACATCTTCAGGAAGTGTTCCAGCCGGAAGTGAATTCAGTTTTTCTAAAATACGGGTTCTACTCCAATAGAATTCCACATCTTCATCAAAAATAAGATAAATGCTGGAAACTCCAAAAATGGAATTACTACGGATGGTTTTTACACCCGGAATTCCAAGTAGTGAAGTTGTTAAAGGATAAGAAATTTGATCTTCAATATCTTGTGGAGATCGTCCCGGCCATTCTGTATAGACTATTTGCTGATTTTCGCCAATATCAGGAATCGCATCTACTGGAACTGGATCTGATGGTAGAATTCCTGTATCCCAGCCAAAGGGCGAATTTATGATTCCCCAGCTTATGAAAATTGTTAGGACAAGAAAAGTTACTAGTTTATTCTCCAGGAAAAAACGAATGATTTTATTAAGCATACTAATTATTTTTAATTTAATTGCAAATATACAACACACACAGTTTGAAATGATAAATAGCAATTAGGCTATTAAATCGCTGCTACAAAAGAGAAAATTAAATCAAATAAGGTATGCTTGTAATTTTGAAAGAACCGTCTGGATCTTTAGCGGAGGGGTCAGGTGCAAGAGATTAAGAATTGACGACTTTTCAGTAATTTCAATATTATGAAATAGAATAGTTGCGAAATCTAAACTAATTTCTAGACTATTGAAGTTGAAATTATTTGCCGTTATTGCAAAATCATCTACTATTTTTACTGTTATGGATTCATTATGACAACAATTTATGGGTATATCGCAACAGTTGTCAGCATTTAAAATAATCGTTGTAGCTTTTAAAGTGTCACCACAATAATGCTTGGAGATAGTCATACCTGTACCACCTAATAAAATCAGGAAAGCAAACACAATATGTAATATCTTTTTAAGCATAGTTATTAAATCTTGTTTGCAAAAATAGACTAATACAACACATTTATTCGTATACAATTTTCGAAAAGACTTATATAATTATTACATATTCGAATTAACAATCTGTAAATCAATATATACAATGAATGAAAATTAATAGTTTCTAGATGAATACAGAAAAAAAGTAGGGTAAATATTAGGTTATACGGTATACTAATGAAGATGAAAAACAGTGAAAACTAAAAGAATCAATCTTAATTAGTTTGGAATATAGAAACTAACGGAAAAAATATCGTTAAAGTCAAATTTGTAGCTTTGGCAAATGAAATTGTGCTGTTAAAGAATTCTAAAACATAAATATTTTGACAGAAAAAGAATTTAAAACGTTTTACGATCGCAACTTCGACAGTATAAGAAGTTATATATTTTATCGATCTGGTAATGGAGATCTGGCTAGCGATCTTGCACAAGATACGCTTATTCGAATTTGGGAAAAAGATATGATAAACGAAGGAAAGAAAACTGTTGGGTTAGCGTATAAGATTGCTGGTGATCTATTTGTAAATAGCTATAGACGTGCAAATTC
The DNA here is from genome assembly GCA_027858735.1 of Salinivirgaceae bacterium. Lineage (GTDB taxonomy): Bacteria > Bacteroidota > Bacteroidia > Bacteroidales > SZUA-534 > GH45. The sequence continues at coordinate 616 of JAQICC010000170.1, read as the reverse complement.
AGCTGCTAATTACGCAAAAACTTTGGAGTTTGAATTTACGAACTCTTCGCCTGAAGAAGAAATGCTCTATTCAGAAATGAAAGAAAAATACGAAAAAACGCTGAGCGAATTAAATGAAAAACAAAGGGTCGTTTTCTTAATGAGTCGACTAGAAGGTTTAAAATACCAAGAAATTGCAGAACGATTAGGCATTAGTATAAAAGCGGTAGAAAAACGGATGTCGGGTGCATTAACTACGTTCAGGGATGTTTTAAGAATTCTTTTTTACCTTTTGTATTTTTCAATCTATGCTGATCGCAGCCTTTTGATTTTTAATAATATATAACATCCATTGTATGAATGTAGAACAAAAAAATAATATTGAATTCAAGGATGAGTCTACGGAATTATTTAGCAGGCTTAGAATTCCCTGGAAGCAAACGAAAGAAGAAATCTGGGTCGGTGTTTCAAAGCACATTCAGTCACCAAGAGTTATTAAATTGCAGCCAAAAATGGCATATTGGAAGCTTGCTATAGCAGCAATTTTTATCGTCTCTTTTAGTCTCACTATTTTTATGCGTACATATACGGTAAGCGTAAATTCATTCGAAAATAAATTGGTATTCAATGAGTTACC
>JAQICC010000127.1 GCA_027858735.1 Salinivirgaceae bacterium | reverse complement strand
AAACCATAGATGGGCACAGTCTTACATGAAATATATTTTCACCCAATTGGGTGAAAACGAAATTAGTGTTAATTCGTGTAATTCGTGGCCTCAAAGAATCCGCTTGCGGATTTAAGGTTTACAAGAAAGCCCTAATTACAAGCAATTAAACTTTACCTAACTAATTGGTTATGATGTTTAGCAGTGTTCAAAAACATTTAGAAACAAGCCTAAAATCAATTGTTTACCAGTCATTATATTATAATTTAGTAATTCGTAAACTCAATGTTGAACTATTAAATTATGAAGAAAGTTTTAATACTTGGTGCAGGTTTGGTTGCAGGACCAATTATCAAATACTTGCTCGATAAAGGATATTTAGTTACTGTAGCATCAAACAATCCGGACAGAGCTAAAAAGCTAATTGATAATTCAACCAAAGGAAACTGCATTGATTGGAATGCCAATGATTTGCAAACCCTTGATAATTTAATAGCTACCCACGACATAACCGTAAGCCTTTTACCTTTCTCGTTTCATGTTATGGTTGCTGAAAAATGTATAGCCCATAAAAAAAACATGGTAACCACATCGTATGTGAAACCAGAAATGCAAAAGCTCGATAAAAAAGCAAAAGAAGCTGAAATAATAATTTTGAATGAATGTGGGTTGGATCCGGGAATTGACCACATGTCGGCTAAAAGTATTATTGACACCATTCATGGATTAAGCGGTAAAATAATAGAATTCTATAGTATTTGTGGTGCATTACCGGCTCCTGAAATTTCACACTGCAACCCTTTTCGCTATAAGTTTTCATGGCGCCCCAAGGGTGTAATTTTAGCCAGCAACAACGGGGCTAAATATTTAAAAAATGGTAAAGAAATATTAATTAAACCTGAAGATTTATTTAAAGAAACCTTCATGACCGACATTTCGAAAGTTGAACAACTTGAAGTTTACCCAAACCGCAATTCAATACCCTACATTAATATTTATAATATTCCTGAAGTGAAAACTATGTATCGAGGAACATTTAGGTATAAGGGTTGGTGTGAAACGCTTGATGCAATGAAAACAATAAAACTTACCAACGAAAAAGTATACAATTTTTCACACATGACTTACGCCGATATGATGGCTAAAATGATCGGAATTAGCACCAAAAAGGATTTATTAGAAAGAACTGCAAAAAAATTAAACCTTGAAATGGATAGTGACGCCATTAAAGCTTTTGAATTTTTAGGACTATTTAATGATGAACCCATGAACCGAGAAAATGATTCAACTTTTGAAATTGTATCGGATCTTATGATTGAAAAAATGATGCTTAAAGAGGATGAACGCGACATGTGCGTTTTGAAACACATATTTTTAGCCGAATATCCTGATGGTAAAAAAGAAGTGATTACATCAAAGCTAATTGATTATGGTGAAATTAATGGAGACACCTCAATAGCCCGAACTGTTGCTCTGCCAGCAGCCTGCGCCGTGAAAATGATACTCGATGAGGAAATTCCTGTAAAAGGTGTTCATATTCCTGTATTACCTGATATTTACATACCAATATTGCATGAATTAGAACATATGGGAATTGAATTAATCGAAGAGTTTGGCTTGCCTTTGAGTAAGAAGCTGAACTAAAATTAGTACTAATTGATCTAAATTTAGGTTCGTAATTAAATAATAAGAAAAAAACACTGCATGAAAAGTTTAATCCTGCATGCTTTATTTATTATCACTAACCGTCTTCCTCTTCGTTAGAATCAGCCTTATATTTCCCCTTAAGGTCGTCTAAATAAGCAACAATACGGTCTCGAATGGGGTCTTTTATAAGTAACATAAATCTTTTAAAAGGATTGTTCTCTAAAGCCTCTTCAGTGAAGCGAATAGCTGTTTTTCCGTTATAATCAGCAATAGTAATTACTCTATTTAACTGTTCACCACTGGGGTTTAGTATCAAACGTATATAATCTGTTTCTGTTGTTTTTTGGGTAATCAAAAGCACAGAATCACCATTGTTATAATATTCCATCCAGGCATCTTGTCCATCTATCACCCGATATTGCACAATGGTATCAATATTATTTCGCCATTGCGACTCTTCCCAATGGTTGGTAATATCACCCAATATAAAAAAGTACATTTTGTCAACAACCGCTTTTTCGATGACAAGTCTCTCCTTTGGCTGAAGAAATCCAATAAGCATCGGTATTAAAACTATAATAATTAGAGCTGCGATCGCCTTAATAACTAATTTCATTTCTATTATTTTTCCTAAAGATATTAAAAAAAAAATGAAAATCTATGCCTTTAAATATTATGCTAATGAAAAAGGCAGATTTTTCAATCTGCCTTTTAACATCTTTTATTGTAATATTTTTAGCTACTACTAACTTTTAAAGTGAATCAACTAACTTATTTACAAAATGATAATGCGATCCATATCTGTCATAAGCTGCTTTATCAAGGAACTCTCTATGGTTAGGATGAGCCACACCTGTTAGTAAACGAGCTCTCTCTTGTAATGTTTTGCCATAAAGATTAACCGCACCAAATTCAGTTACAAACCAGTGCATGTTTGATCGGGTTGTTACAACACCGGAACCGTCGAGCAAGGTTGGAGATATTTTTGAAACCCCTTTTGCTGTTACTGATGGCATGGCTATAATTGGCTTTCCTCCTTCTGAATATCCAGCGCCACGAATAAAATCAATTTGGCCACCAACGCCTGAATAAAATTTTGTTCCTATTGAATCGGCACAAACCTGACCTGTAATATCAATTGCCAAAGCTGAGTTTATGGCGGTTACTTTGTGGTTTTGTCGAATAACATTTACACTATTTGTATGGCGCACATCCATCATTGCTACCATTGGATTATCATCAACAAAATCGTACAGCTCCTGCGTACCCATTAAAAATGAGGCAACCATTTTGCCCGGATCAATCTGTTTTCTACGTCCATTAACCACTCCTTTTTCAACCAATGGTAAAATACCTTCAGCAAACATTTCGGTATGAACACCTAGATCTTTGTGAGTCCCGAGTTGAGCTAAAACTGCATTAGGAATTCCTCCGATACCCATCTGCAAACATGCGCCATCTTCAATAAGTTCAGCCACATTTTTACCTATCAGAATATCAGTATCGGTTAATTCAGCTGCTGGATGCGAATATAGTGGAGAATTATCTTCAACAAAAACGTCAATCATTTCAGTAGAAATAATTGCATCTCCCCATGTTCTAGGCACATTAGGATTAACAGCAGCAATCACATAATCGGCATTTTCAACTGCAGCACGGGTAGCATCTACAGAAGTACCTAATGAAACAAAGCCATGCTTATCGGGAACCGAGCACATAATCATTGCCACGTTTACTTTCAAATAACCTTCGCGAATTAGTTTCTGAGTTTCGCTTAAAAAAACAGGAATATAATCAGCATAACCAGCTTGTGTTTGTTTCCTTAAATTTGCACCTACAAAAAATTGTTCCGATACAAATACACCTTCAAACTCTGGATTTGCAAATTCAATTTTATCTTCAATATGAATATGTTGAATTTTTACATCGTATAACTCTTTGTTTCTACCACGCTCTACAAGTGGATTAATTAAAACATGGGGTGTTACTGCCACACTACTCAGGTGAACTCTATCTCCCGACTTTACAACTTTAACAGCCTCCTGAGGAGACACATATTTGATATTTTTTTGCATAGTTTGTTGATTATGAATATTCAAAAAAGGATGCCAAAGTTATAATTTATTTTCAATGTTGGTATATCGGAAAAAGATGAGAAAAATCATTTTTCTCATAAGAGATCAAAATATTTATTTTCCACTTGCCTCTAGGACGGTTTTAACAGTATATATCATTATTTTTAAATCGACATATAATGACATATTTTCGAGGTAAATTATATCAAATTTAAGACGCTCCACCATTTCATCAACATTTTCGGCATAGCCGAATTTAACCTGCCCCCATGAAGTTATTCCAGGTCGAACTTTAAAAAGCATTAAATAATGAGGTGCCCTTGCTGTAATTTGATCGATAAAATATTGTCTTTCTGGTCGAGGGCCTACAATGGACATATCGCCAACCAATACATTGTAAAATTGTGGCAATTCATCGAAGCGCATTTTTCGCATAAACTTGCCAAATTTTGTAATTCTCGGATCGTTTTGACTGCTTAATGCTGGCCCCTTTGCTTCAGCATCAATAAACATTGATCGGAATTTATATATTTTAAAGGGATGACTGTATCGACCAACCCGATAATGCGAATATAAAATTGGCCCTTTTGAAGTTAGTTTTACACCAAGAGCCAAGAACAAGTATACAGGGCTAAGAATTATTAACGCAAAAACTGAAGACACTACGTCAATTACTCGCTTGACATTTTCTTGCCATGCAGGCATAAATTCGTGGGACAACTCAATAAGTGGAACTCCAAATAACGATGACATGCGTACTGATCCTGAAATAATATCAAGCAGATCGGGTATGGCTTTAATTATAGCATTGGTTGCCTTTGTTTTTACTAAAATCTGCTGTATTTTTTTTCGCTCCGATGATTCAATGGCAATAATAGCCTCTTCAATTTTTCTCTCGTTAATAATATCTATTAAATCATTAATAGTGCCTAAATGAGGCAAATATTCACCCAATATAGAATCCGAACTATCATTAATAGTTACATACCCAACTATCTGATTTCCTACACTTCTAGGTTTTCTTTGCAAATCTTCATATAATTTTAGAGCCTTTTTATTGCTCCCAATAATCAATGTTGGAAAACCTATAATTTGATTCTGAAGCAAATGATTATTTCTTGCAGTAAATAATAATCGTGGAAAATAGGTAAGTGTAAATTGTGTGCCTAATAAATAGAAAAACGATTGATAGTAGTTTTTATAAGAAACAATTGTGTCATCGAGAATTAGCACAAAGAAAATTAGTATTACACCAAGTGATGCAATAAAAATGGTACGTCCTAATTCTTGCAATCGTGATCGCCGAAATATATTATGATATTCTCCTGCAACATAATATAACAACAACCAAAATAATGGAATAACAACAATCCCTTTTAAAAAGGCAGAATCGTATAAAATGTCATTTACAAAGGAAAATTCAAGTGGTTTGGCAATTATAATTTTTCGAAATAGGAAAAAAGACACCCATGAAAATGCCGCTGCAAAATAATCCGTTATTACATATTTACTTACCTGCCTTTTCCAGTTTTTATCTCTCATAAAATTATAAAGCACTGCCCTTTTTGAAGTAAAACACAAGCAAAATGTATATTTTCTTAACGAAAAATGTTACATAATTATTGCAAAGAAAGTAAAAATTCGATGGGGTTAAAAAATGCTCATGTTTATCCTTAGTTTTTCTTTTACCCTTTCAATTACTTGTTGCGATAGCATTTCGTTCTCAACAGAATTCAACGGGGTTTCAAAATTTCTGACATTATGGTAAAAATCAACTAGTTGCCTTTCAATTATTTTACTTAGTGTATTTTCACCTTGGGGAGATTTGAATGATATTTGCTTATTATTTTTAGTGCCCAACAAATTATTATTTTCCAAATCCACTTTGTAAAAACCTTCATATTCAAAACAATTAAACAAAAATTGTTTTTCGGGTTCAACTGTATTTGTAGTGAGTTCGCAAATACTCCCATTATCAAAGTCAATTCTAATTTTTAAAATATCGGGGACTTCATTACACGCGGCAATAGTATTGGCTGTTACTTTTTTAATATTTGATTTAAAAAGGGTTAAAGCTCCTGTTACTGCGCTTCTGGTTTGCAATAACAGTTTCTTTTCATTTGAATTGGCATAGAAAAACTGGAGTAATAAAGGGCTCTCACATATATTCTGATATTCTTTAAAAACACTATTAAATAGAATGGTCTGCTGAATTTGTATGGTTTCTTGAGCTTCTTCTTGAAGTTTTAAGATATCGTACTGTTCAGATAAAGAGAGATTGTGAATGCCATGCAAGAAAACTGCTTTTGAATATTTAATCGCCAGCTCAATTAAGGGTAGATAAATTTTCTCAGCATTAGCAAAAACAATCGCTTCTGATTTTTTCATCAGCTCTTCAAAACTATAATAAACCAGCTTACTGTCAATATTTTTTGGTGATTCAAACTGAAAGCTTGGATCAAACACTCCAACAAATTTATAGCACCTTATTGAATTTACTATTGAAATATACTGCTCGCTGTTATTCTTACCTACAATTCCTATTTTTAGCATTCAAATTGAATTTGTACAAAACTAATTTTTTTCATGGGTGTAAATTGAAACGTGTGCATTTTGTTATTAACGTATCATTGTTAATAAACCTGCTGTTAGTTGGCACTACTAGGTATATTTATTAGTAGTTTTACATCCATATTTATGTTCTACTTAGTGAGTTTACTTAAAATGAAATATGCATTTATAAACCTTTACAATCAGATTACTAAGTAAATGAAAAACAAACTGTTATTCATATTAATAATTACTTGTAATTCTGTGTTTGCCCAATATACTTTTTTTATAGGTGACGATGCGCATGAACTAACTCCAACTGCCAGAGGTTTTGGTAGTATTTCGTTTCCTTCCATTATGATCAATCAATCGAAAATTTTCGGATACCCGAAAAAAATTATTCGCCCTTTTCTTAGTATTAATTTGGGAGTGAACTACAAACAATGGCGCTTTAATGATAATATTGCATTAATAAGAGATGATATGGGTGTGGTTGTTGCCGTGCCTCACCCTGATTATGAGTCATATGAAAACAATTTCTTTAGCTATTCAAAAAGCAAGTTTACCCTAAGTTCTATTCGCATTAGGCCTGAATTTGGATTTACTACACCCAATAAAAAATTTAGTATTGCAACCGGCCCATTATTTGAAATATATTTATCCGCTAAACATAAACGTAAATATTTTGACCAACAAAAAAAATCAAAATTTACACAACCCGGCATTGACTACTACAATATAAATACCTATCAGTTTGGTTGGGGAGCAAGTATAGGGATGTATCATTTTGGAGCATTCTCTTATGTTATGATCACTCCCCTTTTTAAAGAAAATTTAGGGCCAAAGGTCTATGCTGCTGAAGTAGGTCTATATTGGAGGATTCTTCGAGAAAATATTGATACGTTTAAATCAAAACGTCTTGCCAGAATTCAAGCAAGGGAGTTCAACTAATGCTCAGTTATAAAATTACAACGCCCTCGACAAATTAGAATAACACCCAAATTGAGCGATTCGCTAGCGCAAATCTGCTCAATCGACTGAGGTCTTGTAAGGTTTTCATACTTTTCGTTTCCCCGAAATAATCGGGGCAGGCTACTCAAAATGTGAAAACCAA
>JAQICC010000111.1 GCA_027858735.1 Salinivirgaceae bacterium | reverse complement strand
ATTGTAAATGGTCAATTTATAACCGATAATAATGTTGATATAAACGTAGATGCCAGTTCTTCATTTATAATTGAATCTGGTTTGGTTGCAAAAAATAATAGTGTTTTAGTTATTTCTGGAACTATGACCATAAATGCTGATGTTTTGGTTGAAAATAATGCGACTTTTAATGTGGGCACAAATGGATTATTGGCAGTTTATGGTGATGTTGGTTTCGGATCCAAAGGAGAACTGACTGTTGATGGTTTAATGACTATAGGTGGCGACTTAACAGGGGCAGCAACTTTAGATGGATCAGGTACAGTGACGGTTGGAGGCACTATAGCCCCTTCGATTACCGATAGCAATAGTGTATTGCCCATTGAGCTTACTTATTTCAAAGCTTACCAAACTAACAATAAGGTTTCATTTAAATGGGAAACTGCCAGTGAATTAAATAACGATTTTTTCACCATTGAACGATCAGAAGATGGGGTTAATTTTTCTGGCATAGAAACAATAGGTGGTGCAGGCAATTCACTTAGCTCAATAGTTTATTCAGCTAACGATGAAAATCCGATTAACGGCATAAATTACTATCGCTTAAAGCAAACCGATTATAATGGAGATTATTCATATTCTGAATTACAAGCAGTTGAAATATCAAGATTTTCAACAAAGGAAATTAATGAATTGGTAATTTATCCAAATCCAATAGTAAGTTCAAATCATCTTTTAAGTATAGATATTAAAGGCGAATATCACAATGAGAGTGCAAGAATTAAAATATTTGGAATGAACGGACAAGAAATAATAGAATATGAAGTGCCACTTGATGGAAATTTTAATAAAACCGCTATTTATATTTCAATTCTTACTACAGGAAATTATATAGTAATGGTATTAACATCATCAAATAGTTTTAAAAATAAACTTGTAGTATTATAAGTTATTGGGTTTATCATTTCAAAAAAAAAGGGGGTTAACATTTAGGTTAATCCCTTTTGTTGTGTGATAAAGCTCCGCTTTATTGTGTTTTGTACAACGGCATGAATGCCGTTGCTAATGAAAAGCGACTTGCAAATCAGCTTTCATACAGTTTCTTTAACCCCAAGAATAATGATGTGATTAGAAAACCGTCGCACGTGCTTGGTATTTAAAAGTGAAGGGTTTATTTGCGACGGAATTATGGCTGCTACGTAAATAAGAACACTATAATAAACTACAGCCTTGTAAATGACTAATAATTAAGGTGAGAGTAACGCAGAATTTGGCGTTTTAAAAGAGACACCATTTATTAAAAGGTTCCACAAAATTGGTAGTAGAACCATTTATTAAAAGGTTCCACTAAATTGGCAGTAGAGCTACCTTTTTTTTAAGCCAATGGAATTTATTAATGTGCCAATAATTTTAAATACTGTTCTTCTATTTTTTCTTTTCCTACTTGATCTATCAGTATTTTCATTGGGAACCATGGGTTCAATTTCATCATAGCTTTTAGTAATAAATCCATTCTTACTTATTCTTTTACTTACAAGATAGTTGGCTACTTTTTAACCTGGGTGTCAAAGACATTTAGTTAAGAATTTCTCCTTCCCCTAGCCTTAAACTAGGTACTTTTCCGAAACAAGTTCGGAACAACCTGTTCCGAATTTATTTCGGAAGGCTCCCCAGGGCTCCCCAGAGGAAGACAGTTTTGAGTTCTCTCCTGAGAGAGAGGGAAAAAGCTTAACTAAACGACCCAGGTTATGAAGTAGAAGTTATGAAAGAACGCACTACCTGAATTTAGCAAGGGTTAACCCTCCCGAAGCTAGTTCTGACTGATTTATAAAATCACCAATTTGACTTTTTCCAAAATGGATAGCTTATCCGGTAAAACGGCGAAGTTTCTTTATTGCTTTGCATTTGAAGGGTTTTTATTTCTTCAAATACATGGCTTGGGTTTAAGTAACGGTTTTTCGTCATATCACGATATGTCGTGAAAAATAGCATTAAATAGTTTTAATAAAATTTATGCAATTACCACATATACAGTGCTGTAGATTTTATGGCATTGATTTTGAATCTATAATTGTGAAATGATAAACTTAAAACGTAAAGTTATGAAAACAACACTAAAAATACTAGCCATCATTCTTGCAAGCCAATTGCAAGTTTGGGCACAAACAGCTCCCAT
>JAQICC010000084.1 GCA_027858735.1 Salinivirgaceae bacterium | reverse complement strand
TACTAAAGTGCATTTATTTCAGCACATCTACTTCCTTGCAATCCCTTTGAAGTAGGGAACTACGTCGGCAGGTATTCCAAGTTGTATTTGCACTAAACTAAACGCATGAATTAATCAGGCAAGGTAAATTCTGCATTCATTTACTGAGTAATATCCTCCACACTCGACCAAATAAACTTTTTACCATCTCTTTCAATAATGGATCCTTGCAATCGAACAGGAACCAGATGTCCATTTTTATGAATGTATTCTTTATCATAGGGGCCGTATAATCCACTTACAGCCAACGATTCTAATTGCAATTGTTCTTGTTCCGAGTATTTTTCAGGAGTAATATCCCAATATTTCAGTTTTTTGCATTCCTCAACGGTTTGCCCAATAATGTTTGCATAGGCCGGATTTACATCAATTAGTTTTCCATCAATATCAGTGAGTGCTAGTCCAATTATAGAGGTGTTAAATAACATGCGATTGAAGTCATCACTTGCTTTTAACGCTAGCTCATTTTTTTTTTGCTTGCTTATATTTTGGTAAATGCCCCAAAAGTTAACGCATTTATTAGCTTCCATTTCAGGGTTACCAACGGCTCTAACCCATATTTTATTTTTTTTTGCAGTTTCAATCTGCAATTCACAATCAAAGGCATAACCATTGGTTATGGCTTGGTTTATAAAATTGCTTATTTTTTGCTTATCATTTTCAATAAAAAAGTCGAATGAATCTTCAAGTGTGAAATTAATATCTTCATCAATCTCAAATACTTCCCTAATTGAATCGGACCATCGAACTTCTCCTATTTGAGGATTGTATTCCCAACCTCCCAATTCGGCCATTTTACTAGTCGCATTTAAAAGTTCTTCACTAATTAAAACTCTTAAGTTTTGATGATGCAATTCTTTTACTGTATAATTAAGTTCTTCATTTTTACCTATAAGTTCTTCATTTAATGTTTTATACTCCTCGTGTAAGGCTTCATATTCCTCGTTAACAGTCTTAAGTTTCTCATTTTTAAGTTTTAACTCTTTTGTATTGGCCTCAATAATTTCTTCCAATTTAATCCCTTTGTTTTCCAAAAGTTCGTTTTGTTGAATTCGTTCTATATAAACAGCAAAAACCTGAATGGCATTTTGAAATAAGGGGTAACTATTTGGGTCAATTTTTTTTACAATTTTTAAATATCCCAAATGATTAAATGATGTTCTAATTTCGATACATTCAAGCGATTCATTTTCATCAGCATCACTCCATATAAACTTTGCAGGTTGAAAAATTGTATTTAATCCTTCAGAAAAAACCTTTTTTAAATTTTTAATATTATTGAGTTGCGACAAATGTGTCATCAATAAAAACAGATCATTGCTTTTACCTTCCATGCTATTACATATTTAAAAATTCAGGAGCATTCTCACTCAACCAAATATCAGGATCTTGATAAAACGGGTTCTGGACAACAATACCTCTATTTATTGAATACGGATGCGTTCGCAACACATTCATTATGGTTGCACCGTCAAATTTGGTCACATTATACAAACACATGCTTATCCAAGGTTTACCGGGTATAAAATAATTTAATCGCGATTCATACACCATTAGGTGTTCAACACCAGGTATAGCCTCTAAAGCCCATGCCATTTCGGCTGTAGCACGAATATTTCGTTTTCCATTTTTTTGTGAGCTTGCAAAAAAATCATTCAAGCCATCATCCATTGCTTTGGGTGAAAATTTTCCAGTGGGATAGTACAACTCTTTACCAGACATTATTTGAAATTTATCGGTATTTTCTAAGTCGCTTTCACAATGAGGACAATTAGCCGTAAATTTTACTTTAAAGTCTTCAAAAGTTCTTTCGGTAGGCACATAAAATTGTAAATCACCTTCTGAATACCCTTTTTCTAAAAAACCAAAAACCAATTGGTCGCGCTCCTCTTCTGTTTCGTATAAGCCACATATGTGCAAACCCCAATTGCAGGTGTAATTGCCAAAGCCCATGTTAACTTTTGGTTGATTTGATGTTTTAATATGCATTTTGCTACTCTATAAATTATTTATAAAAAAAATGAACAACCTCGCTGCAAACAGACTAGTTACCAATTAGGTAAAACTTTTATTTTTCGCAGCAACCTGCCCTCCATTAACTATAGCAGGCGGGTATAACCTACATTGTGGCATTTAAAGCCCAATTTAATAAAACCATAACCCGATTTAAAAAACCACCTAACTTAAGTGTTAACCAAGCTCAAATAAAGTAATATCTTAATCGTGTGACAACATATATATTATTTCTTGATATTTAATAAAAATAGGGAGAATAAATAAGAATAAAAAAAACATAGTAAATAAAAACCTTCTATTCTGATTAATTCATCAATTTTAAACGCAATTTACATAATGTAAAATAACCATTAATTCGAACCTTGTGTATTTTACTTATTATGAGCACTTTGCGAATTAGATAATTCTACAACCATCAAAATATCAGCAAATTGAAAATTACATCTTTTATTTTAAAATTCAATATGACCCAAATTGAGCGATTCGCTATCGCAAATCTGCTCAATCGACTGAGGTCTTGTAAGGTTTTCACCTCACCTATTCGGTGAAAAACAACATTTTCTGCATCGGGGTTGTACCTAAGTAAAGCAATACTCAGCTATGCTAGTACCGCTCAACTTAGGTTTTATATGAATAGCTGACTAAAAACAGCTATGGTAGGATGTTAGATTTTCGGCCTCGCCGTACAGGGATGGGAGTTCGAAATTTGGCGTGAAATTTCGATAGATTTTTGTCACTTTTCATCATGGAAAAGTGAAGAAACAAAAAAAAGAAAAGCAACAATTAAAAATCAAAAATGCAATATTTGATATATCTACCTTACACATAGCGAATTGCAAGCTTTTTACATCGATAAAGCCAAATGCTATAAATTCTATTTAATTGATATATAAATACATACAAAGTCCAAATTAATAGTAAAATAATTATTAAAAAAAGTGTCCAAGTGCATTTATTTTAATGCATTCCGCTATTGCGGAACAGGTACTGTTTCGCTTGCCTGCCGGCGAGACAGGTTGCGATCCCGAAGGCTTTCGGGATGAAAAATATCGATACGTCTGTGGTTTCCGACGCACCCGAAATAAATTCGGGACTGGCTTTACAGCTACAACAAACTAAATGCATAAATTATTCAGTCTATATTTAATAGAAACTTTAGTTTTTATACTATTTTTGTTTTCTTTGTGAATGTTAATAAAGTTAGTATATTGAATTAAAATATATAAGCATATTTTATATGAAAGTAATTATATTAATCACCCTACTTTTAGGAAATCTGTACTCTTTTGGACAGTGTACAAATTTTCACCAACAAAATTGTGATTTGCCCCTTGATTGGAGCTACGAATTTGATTCGCAATCGATGAGTACTGGCATTTTTCCTGGTCAAACATTTAGAATTAAAGCAATACTTTACGAGGGAAACGATTATTTCCTTGGAATTTGCAAACAAGCAGATATTGGCAGCTTTCAATTTAAAGTAACGTTGGGAGATATAGAAATTGATCAAAATTCAGCAATTGAAGAGAATGAAAACTTACAATATTTTGAGTTAACCATTCAAAAAACAATTGTAGCTATTATTGAAGTAAGATTAGCTAAAACCCAAAATATGAGTTTTGACGCGTCAAACTTAAAATGTTTGGGTATAATAATTGGAAATAAAGTATTAAATGAATCATATTAAACAATATACAATCATGAAAAGGAAACTGGTTTTTATTATGGGAATAGTTTTATTCCAAATAAGTTTTATTGCATGTGTTAATGATACAAAAAAGGATAAAACACAAACTAATTTAATTGAATTTGAGGATGAAGCACAAGAGGTCGATGAAAAGATTTTTTATCGTTTTCCTTCACCCGATGAAATATTTAAATTTATAAAGTCGTCTGACTTACAGTATAATGGTGGCTCATTAAACCCCCCTATGATTTTCAACAAATATGCCGGCATAAAAAACCAAGCGTTAAATCTTGGTATTTATATTTCTGATTTAGCCTATATAACCATGTTTGAACAACACGAAGCTTCATTAGAATACTTTATGGCTATACATGGTTTAAGTGAGGAGTTAAAAATATCAGCAGCTTTTGACGAACCATTGGTTACCCGTATAAGCGAAAATATAGGTAATGCCGATTCACTTGTTGTTATTGCAAGCGATGCTTACACAAAAATTGTTGACTATTTAGTTGAACATGAGCAAGAGGATATTTTAGCGCTGGTATCGGCCGGAGCTCTTGTTGAGAGTTTAAATTTAATTGTTGATTATGTTGATTCGTATAGTGACGATAATACACTCATAAAAAAGCTGTTAGACCAAAAATATGTAGTTAACAACCTTACTCAATATGTAAAGCAAAACAATAAAGAAATTATTGATGATGTTGAAAAACTAAACGTGTTATTTTCAAATCTTGAATCAGTTGATACTGAAACTACTGTGGAGAAAACGAAAAGCAATAAGCTTGTTATAGGAGGTGGAAGTGAACTTTCTATCAGTCCTGAAAATTTTGAAAAACTTAAAGAAACTATTCAAAGTTTACGTGCTAAATACATAAAAATTGAATAACTATGAGAAGTTTGATTGCTATTAAATTGATTTTTGCAATTATTTTCATGTTTACTTTAACTGTAAATGGTCAAAAAAATTGTGATAAGTATGTAATTAAAAATTGCGAAGCTTTTGGAACGCCTTTTAAATACAGTGGCCAGTCAAAGAGTGCTCTTTTTGAAGTTGGACAGAAATCCATTTTAAGTATTACTGCATTTGCGGGTTTTGAGTACAGAATTAGTTTGTGTGCTGAAAAAAATATGAAAGGAATTTTTTTCAGAATTAGAGAAAATGATACCAACAGAACACTTTTATATGATAGCTCGATTGAGGAAGAAGACTTTCTTGAAAAAATGTTTTATGTAAAAAAAACAAAAGATTTACTGATTGAAGTAGTTGTGCCTGAAGGAGATTTAGCTTTGGATGAACAAGACTACAAGAAACGATTTGGTTGTGTTGGTGTTCTAATTGAATACGATAAAAGAAGTGATTTAGGATTTTAAACATATTAAAATTACAAGTTAACCAACCTCAGTCTCACTAATTTTTGTAGACTTTATTGCTAGTGTCAAGTCAAGTGTAAACTGGCGGGTAAAAAATTCCTCCCTGCCCTTCGGGCATCTCTCCCAGAGCGTGTTACTAACTTGTTTCGGAAAGAGAGCAATAAAGCCCATGCGGGCGAGTTTTCCCTACCTAACGGTAGACAGGCTCCTGGGGAGCATTCCGAAATAAATTCGGAACAGGTTGTGCCGAACTAGCTTCGGTAAAGTGCCGATAACTTGTCTCGATTTCTCAGGAGGCGAAGGGGGAATAAAGGCTAATTAACCCGAAACTTGATTATTTAATTCCCTCTCTGCCCTGCGGGCATCTCTTCCAGGAGAGAATTACAAAGCGGAAGCGGGCGAGTCTTCTCCTGGGGGAAGTGCATTTAGGCGAAGGGGGAATAAAGGTTAATTTACCCGTATTATCATGCTTGACTTGACACTAGTGTCTAGTCACGCCTGCTCTAACGCACAATAATTTGTTCTTTTACTTTTTTTGCTTCATTAAAAAATACTTACAGAACGCTGCTATGCTCACATTTTTTGCTTTGCAAAAAAACAAAATAACTTCATTCTATACGTCATTTCATGCATGACTTAACACTAGTACCATTCTTTCAACTAACTTATAAAAGATTGAGTCTAAATTGTTTCCTCTATTATATCGAAAGCAATATTCATCTAAATATTCTTGCATGTGGTTTTTACTACAATGTTGATGTATGCCACGCAGCCAACCTTTAAAGTTCATTATTTGGATATGTATTTCATAGAAGTTATTTCCATTGTCAGAATCCATTTGTTCAATCTGTTTATACTCATCAGTTAATAAAGTATAGGAAACCCAATTGTCAGTTCTTATATTGGCTTCTTTGCTTATATGTGCATTGAAAAATGGATTTTAAGAATATATTTCATTAGGCACCATTTGGTGGATAAGCAACGTTGAATTAAAAATGGTATGCTATGTAAACATTGGTTGTTCTTCGTGTAAATTTTGTGTCTTAGTGACTTTGAGGCATTTTTTTAGCCACCATGGCATCAAATCTTTAAGGTATCACAAAGTTTTTAACCTCTATAATTTATATCAGAGCCATGGTGTTTAATACCTAAGTTGAGCGATTCGAACAAAGTGAAGAGGCGCTTTACTTAGGTATAACCCTCCCGACCTCCGGTACGGGACAGGCTGACCTAGGAATTGTTGGTTTTCACATTTTGAGTA
>JAQICC010000028.1 GCA_027858735.1 Salinivirgaceae bacterium | reverse complement strand
AAGAAATTTATTTTTATTTTTATTTGTTGTTGCTTCATGAACATTTATTTTTACATTTTTTATATTTTCGTCAAGTATTTCAACATCAAATAATTGCATTAAGAAAATGCTTTCGTATTTTGAATTAATTAAATTACATTGATTAATTAAAGATTCCGCAAGTTTAAAATTAACCGATGGCATTCCGGTTTTTTTGTTTTTAACGATATTTTGTTTGGAATATTTTAAAAGCAATTGAATAATGTATTTGGTTGTTTCTTCAAATAAATTTGTCGCTATTTTATGTAACGAGGTGCTTGATTGTTTCTTTTGTTTATATACAAGTTCAAGTCTGTTTATTTTCAACGTGTAAAGGAAATATAACAAATCAAACAGGCCACCATACTTTGCCATTTCAACCGCAATTTTTATATCTTTTTGAATTTCAGATTTTAATTTGGCAATGACTTTTTTCTGATTTTCATTTAGTTTTTCCATGATAAGTAATTTGTTTTGCATTGGCCATAACGCCCCGCTGTATGCGCTCGGCCGGGGCTTACCCGCTGTGGATTTATCGGGCTAAACGCGGCTGACAAGGCCAAACGAGTGGTTTAATATGAGTGGATGCCCCGGCTGGCGTATCACAGCTTTGTTGTAAGCTGGCGTTTTTTCAATTTGTTCTTTTTAATAGTATTTGCAATCCTAATGCAATAAAAATTCCTCCACTTATTTTCTGCATTATCTTTCCGACTTTATCATTTTTTCTCAATACATTAGTCATAGATGAAGCAGAATAAGCTAAGAAAAGACACCAAATGGTACCTGTCGTAATAAACGTAAATCCTAGGATTAAAAAAGGAATTGGACCTTCAACATACTCTGGCTTTATGAACTGAGGCATCAAAGACAAAAAGAAGATAGCAACTTTTGGATTTAGTAAATTAGTAAAAAATCCTTGTTTGAATATTTTAAATAAATCAGGATTTTCAAATTTATTTTTACCATTTTCGAACATTGGTGATTTATCAAGAATCATCTTTATTCCTAAGTAAACTAAATAAGCTACACCAACATATTTTATTATATTAAAAATCATTGCAGATTTCATTAAAATCATAGACAAACCAAAAGCTGCAAAGAATGTATGAAGTAGCGCACCAGTACCAATTCCTAATATTGAATAAATTCCGGCTTTCCTTCCTTGTGCCACACTGCGAGTTATTATATAAATTGAATCAGCTCCAGGAGTTAAATTGAGAATAACCCCTGCGATTAAAAACCCAATATAATTTTCAATTCCATTCATGTTTTTTAATATTTAAAAGCTTGCAGCTATAAGTGTTTTTTCAGCCCATTTTAGTCTCCAGTTACATCATTATCAATTGTCTCAAAGCAAAGTAATTTTGTCCTTTTTTTAGAACGAGTTCTATGCAAAATGTTTTTTGCTACTTTTATCATCTGTCCACTTGCTAAAGTTTCAGTTTTATCCTCAAAATCAACGTAAAGTTCGCCCTCAATTACAAAAAAGAATTCATCACTCTTTTCATGTTTATGCCAATGAAAATCCTTTTGAATAACACTTAGTCTAACAAGGTGGTCGTTAATCTCACATATCGGAAAGTTTTTCCAATCATCAGTTACGTCTTTTGTGAGTTCTTTATAATCAAGTTTCTTTGTCATTTTACCAATCTTAATTGCACGGTCGTTTCTTCGCTTGCTTACAACGTTATTGTAAGCGTAGTGCGAACTTAATACTTTCTACACTTGCGGTTTACTAAGTAGCGAATTTAATTTTTGAACACCACTAAAACAAATTTTATTTCTGTGAAGAAAATAAATTTGCGGAGTTTCCCGAACTTACCGCCCTTACAAGCCGTACTTTTGCTCGCATTACGTTTACAAATTGTTATGGCACGTTTTAATATCGATTAATAAAACTACTTTTTTTGTATTAGAAACCCAAATAAGAACTATCGGTAAAACTAATTTCATATTTGTTTTCAAATGGGTTGTCATTTATAATATACGTCCATGTGGAAGAGGGCTTTTTAATACCCATATCCTCTAGGTTCATATTGCTGTTTTTTAATAAAAACTCAATACCTTCTTTTAGCTCAAAATCAATATGGTTAGCTATTTCTTTAAAATTGGTATCTGTATATTTCTGAAACTCCCTTAAGGGATTTTGTTTCGCATATCGTAATAAATGAATGCCTTCTTTCACTTCGGAAATATAATCTATGTGCTGCGACCAAAATTTATCGAATTGAAAGAGTATAATGTTTCGTGCCTTTACAAGTATTTCCGAAGTGCAATCTTCAATAACGCGCCCATTTACCGAGTTAATTCTATCAATTACAGCACCATCATCTAAAAACGCTTGCCTTTCATCATAATGTATTTTTCTTTGTTTTTCAATCAGCGAAGAATATTCGTAATGCATAGTGCTTAATTCGTTCATTTGTCCTTCAATAACCCGCTGCGTATGGCTAAAATATTCTTGAGTTTTCTCTATTTTATTCTTTCTCGCATTTATTAATTTCTTTGGAAGTGTATCTTGAAGATTATATCGACACATCAAATCATCTTTATAACTAATGTAGAACTGTGAAGATCCAATATCGCCTTGTCGCCCTGCTCTTCCTCTTAACTGATTGTCTATTCTTGAGCTTTCGTGCAAGTTGGTACTAATAACATATAAGCCACCAGCATTTACAACCTTTTCTTTTTCCGAAGCATCTTTCCCACCTAATAGAATATCCGTTCCACGTCCTGCCATATTTGTTGAAATTGTTACGGCTCCAAATTTCCCTGCTTCTGAAATAATTTCAGCTTCCAATGCATCATTTTTTGCATTAAGTATTTTACAGGAAATTCCATGATCTCTTAGCATCTGTGCTAATTGTTCAGATTCATCAACTGTAAGTGTACCAATTAATATAGGTTGCCCCTTCTTGCATCTGTTTTGCACATCGTTTAGTAAGGCGTCATATTTCTCACTTTTCGATGCAAAAATAAGGTTCGGTTCATCAACCCTCAGGCATGTTTTGTTCGAAGGAACAGTAACAACTTCTAAATTATACAGCGTATGAAATTCTTCGGAAGATTCACTGGCAGTAGCTGTCATACCCGAAACCTTGTTGTATTTCTCGAAGAAATGAGACATGGTAATCATTGTAAGTATTTTGCCATCCGCTTGAAGTTTTACTTTTTCTTTCGCCTCAACGGCTAATTGCAAGCCATCTTTCCATTTTCTATCGCTTACAATCCGGCCTGTAAATTCATCTACCAATAAAACTTTGTTATCTCTTACAATATAGTCCACATTGCGTTTTAATAAGACTCGTGCTTGCAGCGAAAGATTAATTGTGCTAAGCAATTCAATACTATTTTCGTCGAAAAGATTATCAACTTGAAATAAGCGTTCTGCCTTATTTATGCCCTTTTCAGTTAAGTATACATTTCTTTTAAATTCATCGGTATCAAAATCGCTTTTATCTTCCAGTTCCGAAACAAATTTTGCTATCGGTGCAAAATCATAGTTTGATTTGCCAACTTCCCCAGATAGTACCAGTGGGTTTCGTGCTTCATCAATCAGAATTGCATCCGCTTCGTCGACTATAGCATAGTGAAAAGGGCGATGAATAATATCTTCTTTACAATAGGCAATGCTTGAGCTTAAATAATCAAATCCAACATTTTTTGCAGTGGTATAGGTAATATCACAATTATAGGCTTCTTTTCTTTTATTATTTTCCATATCACCAGTTATGTACCCAACAGATAAACCTAAGAAATTTAATATGGGAGACATCCATTTAGCATCTCTCACTGCCAAATAGTCATTAAATGTCAGAACATGAACACCTTTTCCTGATAATGCATTTAAGAAAGCTGGAAACACAGCTGTTAAGGTTTTGCCTTCACCAGTTGGCATCTCAATAATTTTCCCAGAATGAAGGGATACTGCCCCTATTAGTTGCACATCATAAGGCGTGATTTTCAATTTTCGAATGCAGGTTTCATAAACCAGAGCATATGCTTCTATCATTATATTAGTACTATCGCCAGCAGTTGCTACCTCTGCCTTTAACTTACTTGATAATTGCCTTAGCTCACCGTCGCTATAGTTGGTAATGAGCTGACAATGTGTCTTTATCTTGCTAATTAAGTGTTTTGTATTCTTATGATTGCTGATACTAATATCGTTTTTACGACTTTTTTTGAATTTGAAATATTTCCCCATTGTGAATAGTTTTAGATGATGCCTCAGATGAACATTTCGTTCACTGACGATATCATAGTTAATAAGTTTAATGAATGATTAAAACCGGATAAGTGCTTACTAAGAAAACTGTTGGAGTTTTCTTATAGTCACTTTTATTAGGAAATTACTTCGTGGTATTCTGTATCGAAAGGAATATGAAAGAAATTGAAAAGAAGACTTTTCTTTGAATCAATTGATAATTCTATAAGCTTCTGATTCTTTAAAGACTGAAGGTTTATAAGGTTATGATACCTTAAAACGTGGGCGTAAAAGGAATTTGGAATTAACGGCTTATGGTTATTGTTCTGAAAATATGTAAAATAACAAATGGAGGCTTGTCTTGAATCAAGATCACCTATTTTAGAAACTATTTCAGTATTAGGTTGGAGCTTCAACTCGCTAACAGTTCTAATCTCCTGAATGTCCAAGTGACAAGCAATCATGGCCAAAAGGGCCATTATTACAAGACCATGAGAGGTAGATTTTATTAGCGATTTACTTTTCATTTATGTATTTACCTTTTTTTCAAATTAATATAAATAGACTATTTTGTAATCAAATAATGTGCCATAACGATTGTGGATACGCAGTGCAAGCTTAGTAGCTACTGCCTTAGCCACTTGTTCTTAGCGTTTAAACTACCAGTCCGAGCCGTTGTGCATTTTGTTTTATAAACGTTTTTGTAAATATAATTAAATACTGAATTAAAGAGTAACCTAAGCAACTTAATTGTGTACAAAAGTTATGTTGCCATGGAAAGGTTTAAACAGCGCCTTACCCAGATACGTGAACCGCTGAAAGCGACTAATAGCCTTGCATTGCCGTTATACCACGCTGTTAGGCGCTGGGCTTAGCTCCTTTTGAAAGTCTGCAAAAACATTTAAATAATTGTCAAAAAAACACAGAGCGTATTGTAATTTATTAGTTACATGATTGTTACGATAATAATAACAAATAATAAAACATAGATTTTGCATCAAAGCAATAACATATTCGCAAATAATACTTTCGATAATGAAGACTTTTCTTTTAATCTTTTAAAAACTTTATATTTTAAGTTTCGGACTTCATACTCTATTGACATTCAGCAGTTTAAGATTTGTATTTATCACGTTTTGCAACCATATACTACGATAACTAACTGTATTGCTGTTAATTACAAAAGCAC
>JAQICC010000414.1 GCA_027858735.1 Salinivirgaceae bacterium | reverse complement strand
ATTGAAAGGAGTCATTAAAAGACAAATTGAATATTATTAAAGCGCATAACATTTAGAATATGATTAATCGGTTACAGCAAAAAATAATAGCTCAGATTTTGAGCCGATTAATTATATACGTTGTTGAACGAGTTCCGGATTTAATGCCCTATGTCCATAGAATTGATTTAGCCTTAGTTTTTTCGAGATATTCTTTAATTATTTTTTCAGAAAGATAAATTTAAAAGAACTTTTACTGTGTTTTGTATTGTAATTGAGGCTTCATAATCCTTTATCCTTGCTCAAAATGTTTATTCTGCTTACAATTGGCCGTACTTCTTCCATACACCTCAGTATGAGGTATCAGGATTTATTGCTGTACGTAGAACTTGTAATTTGGACTGAGCATTTTCATGGGACTACCTCTGCATTTGGGGCGTTTATGTTCCACTACAACCATTTTGCCAGTTTTGCAAACAGGGCATGCAAGCGGCTTTCTGCCATAAATGGTTTCAAACAATTCTTGCCACGACATTGCTTTCATAGAAACGGGAGGTTCAGCGCCAAGGAACTTTCTGGCACAAGCTAAAGCTGCGGTTTTATTTCTGGAGCTTAAAATGCCATAGTGTCTAATTTTCATAAAACCAGAAGGTAGGATATGCAAAGAAAAGCGATGAAGAAACTCATCAGTAGATAAGTTCATGGTATCAGCCTTAGAAGTTCGATAATCGAACCACGAAAAATGTACCCTGTCGTTATCCACAGCTTTAATCCTGTGATTACTGATGGCTATTCGATGCGAATACCTTCCAATATAGTTCACTACCTGCTCAGGGTTATGCATGGGCTGTTTTGCAAACACCACCCATTTTTTCTTATAAAAAGGATGCAGATACTTTTTATCTGGATCAAACTTAGGCTCCAGATTGATTTCTTCTTTTTTATCTAAATCAATTAATCCATCGGTAAATTTTCCGCGAAATACTTTGCTTAGGGCTTTTACTGGAAAGAGAAATTTACCTTGTTGAGCGGTATTCCTCCATTTACCATTTTTGGTAATTCCTCCTGCTGGGATTAAGCAGTGTATGTGAGGATGGAGAGCCATGTTTTGCCCCCAAGAATGCAAAATGCATGTCATCCCCATTTTAGCCCCCAAGTGCTTATGATCCAAACCAAATTGTTTGATTGTTTCCCAAGCAGTAGCAAAGAGTAAACCGTCGAGCTTAGCCGAGTGTTTTATAAATAAAGGGTTTAAACTATCGGGCACGGTGAATACCACATGGTAATATTTTACGGGCAATAAGTCTTCTTCTCGCATGCGCACCCATTTTTCCCGCTTTAAGCCGTTACATTTTGGGCAGTGCCTATCGCGACAACTATTGTACGATATGTGCGTGTGACCACACTTCGAGTTGTCGCATTTATCCTTATGGTAACCCAGCTTTTTCGTGCGGCATTGCGATAGGTTAGTGAAAACTCTTTTCTGATGCGCCGACAGCTTGGTCTTTTCCTCGAGGCTATTCCTGTATTTTTTAATAATATCAGCAACCTCAAATTGCGGTTTGGTGTAGCTCATTGGGTAAGTAAATCCAGTGGGCTTATTAGGGGCTTGTTCTCAATTTGCTGATTTAGCTGTAAGTAAATCATGGTGGTGCGGATATCGTCGTGCCCCATGAGCTTTTGAATGGTGAAAATATCGGTTCCCATGGCTAGTGAGTGAGAAGCAAAAGCATGGCGCAGAGAGTGTAGGCTTACCTCTTTTTGAATGCCAGATTTCAGCAGGGCATGGTCGAAAGTCCATCGCAGACCTTCCTCGCTATAAGGAAACCCTTTAATGCGGCCATTAAACAGATACTTAACAGGTTTATATTTACTATAATATTCTCGTAATTCAGGAATGAGATTTTGGGCAAGAAGGGTATATCTATCCTTATTGCCTTTGCTGTTTTCAATCCGCAAAAACTTATTTTCCGTATCAATATCAACAAGCTTTAGTCGGCTAATCTCATTCCTGCGCAAACCTCCGCTATAGGCAATTTTAAGTACCATACGGTGCTTAAGACTTTTAGCAGATGAAAACAGAAGCATCAGCTCCTTGCTATTAAGAATTACCGGAAGTTTTTTCGTTTTCTTTGGATAGGGAACGTCTTGAATGATATCGATACGTTTATAGACCTTTCGGTATACAAAACGAATGCCTTGTAAGTGATTACGAATAGTTTCCCTACTAAGTTTCTTTTCGTTCTTTAGATAGGATAAAAAGTTGTAAATATCATCTTCGCCCATGTTATTAGGCAGACATCTACTAAATAGACAAAGCTGTTTAATGGCGTGCATATAACAGCTTATAGAACTATTTGAAAAATATTCAACTTCCATTCGAACATGAACAGTTCTTAGTAAATCATTTAAATCAACAGGTAGACTTGTGCTTTTTTTTTCATAATTTTATTGAATTGATAATGAATTGTCAAAATAATATAACTTATTGAATTAATCCTACCTACGAATGTAGGTTTAGTTCAACACATGGTATAGTGCATGCGGGTTTCAGAGGTTTTCGGGCGTTTGTGGCTCGTAAAAAAGGTTGGTGTAAACTGATAGGATTTAGCCTCGTAGTCGCGCACGACACCATACCATAAAACGTTGCCAAC